>JAHFDY010000005.1 GCA_023248735.1 Myxococcales bacterium | reverse complement strand
GGCCCTGACCCTGTTGGCCCTGACCCTGTTGGCCCTGGCCCTGTTGGCCCTGACCCTGTTGGCCCTGACCCTGTTGGCCCTGACCCTGTTGGCCCTGACCCTGTTGGCCCTGGCCCTCTTGCCCAGGTTGCTTTCCGAGTTCTTTTTCTGCGCCCTCTGCGTCTTTCTCAGCATCGTCAAGGGACTTGTCGGTCTTCGACTCGTCGCTTTCGTCTTCTTCTTTGGCGAGCTCTTTCAGCTTCTCTTCGAGCTTCTTTTGCCCCTCGGGTGTCGACAAGTCTTCGGCGAGGTCCTTCATCGACTGCGGGTCACTGCCGCCGCTCCCACCCTTGCCGTCGAGCTTCTTCTGAATGTTCTTCTTGAGGCGCTCGCGTTCTTCTGGCGTCAGCTTCTCGAGTGCCTTGCCCATCGCTTCGGCGAGCTTCCTGGCAGCTTCATCGGTTCCCTTGCGGTCGAGCGCATCGGCTTGCTTCTCGACTTCGTCTGCTTCGGCGCCACCCATCCCCTTCAGCGAATCGGCCAGATCGCGCAGCGCCTGCGATCGCTTTTCGCGCGCCTCGAAGTTCTTCTTCGAGTTCTCGAGCGCCTTTGCAACGTCTTCCGCGCCGTTCTTTCGTGCCTCGGTGATCGCTTCGTCAAGCTTCTTCTTTGCGGTCTCGCGATCGACCTTCTCGCGTTCGTTGGCGATGCGCTCCATCTCGTCGTCGAAGCGCTGCATGTCGTGATCGCCAAGCGCCTTCGACGCGTCGCGTGTGACGCCACTCTCGTTCAGCTTTGACATCGCGCTGTCCATGCCCTGCCGAGACTCACCCTCGCCGAGCGACAGACGTTCCTTCGCGATTGCGTCGCGCAGCCGGGCGATCCGATCAAGTGCGTCGCGCTTTGGGAGCCCCTTGTCGAGGTCCTTGCGAAGCGCTTCGGCGGCCTTCGCGATTTCGTCAAGCCGCTTTCTTTGTGCTTCGTCGCGCGCTTGAACCTTGCCAAGCTCGGCGAGTCGCTTCAATTGTTCAACGTCTTTGCTCGTGACCAGGCCGGAGCCTGGCGCGACCTTGGGCATTGGCTTTACTGGCATGGGCGCGACGGCCACCGCCACGAGGGCGGCCGCTGCAGCAGGAATGAGCCCGTGAAACGGCACCCACAACCTCGGAGCGACCTTCTTCGTTTCGGCTTTTCCAAGGGCCTCTCCAGCGACGGAGACCACGGCGTTGCGCGTCGGCGAATCGAGTTCTGCCACGTTGCGGAGCTCAACCGCGGTGACAATCGCTTCGTCTGTACCGAGGCGCGCATCGAGAAACAGCGCGACCTCCGAGTCGCTCCACCGCGCGCGCGAAACCACGATCGCACCCGCTGCCGCGCCCACGAGCCCAAGGCCAGGCGCGAGCCAGCGCACATAGCCGGCGTGCAAGCGCCAACCGGCGATTGCTGGAATCAGCGCGAGCGCAAAGCCTAGGGCGGCCCCGGTTAGGGCGCCTCGGACGACCAAACGGCGACGTATGCGTCCGGCCCATTTCTCGAACAAAGGATGAAATCGGCTCTCGCTCATGGTGCTCCAAACATGGGACGAACGAACTTCACCGTTGAGTCTATTCCGTTGCGGCACACATAGGCGCGAACTTCCTTTTTTCGAGTTTTCCACGCCTGAGCTTGCATGTAGGTAAATATCCGCCATCCCGTACCGAGGGGTCGCCTTGAGGGAGCCGGTTCATGCATTGCACAAGCCACAACGTCCGATCGCGATTGCGTTGGCGCCCGAGGACGAAACGCCGACTGAGCCTCGCGGTGTCATTGCGCGGACAGGCATGAAGAAGTCCGCTGCTGCGCTCGCGCCCACGCCGGTGAGTCACACGCCGCACTTTCGGGTCCCTGACTCAACAACTGCGCGTGTGCCGGTTGGGCCGCGCGCCGTCCAAATCGGACCAGGATTATCCCTCCCGCCCGTCGACCGAGCCCTTGCTCCTCGCGCGCAGATGGCCACGGTGGTCATTCGGAACCATCGTCTGATCAAATTGTGGTTTCGAGGTCCTCGCATGCCCGTTGGTGCGGTCGCTGTGTTCCTTTTGGTCGCCCTCACCATGGGAGTACTCGCGGGCGTCGCGCTCCGCATTGGCACGCAGATCGCGTTCGACGTCCACGTTGCGAACACGCCACGAACACTCGCCGGACGCTGACGCAAAGATTTCGCTGGCTACGCCGAAGGCGCCTTGTCTACCCTCCGTGGCTCCCAACGGAGGCATGTAAATGGCAACCCGCAAGAAAATCGGACTCATCGGCGCAGGCAACATCGGTGGCGAGCTCGCTCGTCTAATCGCCAACCAAGAGTTAGGCGACGTCGTGTTGTTCGACATCAGCGCGAAAGAGAACTTCGCAAAAGGTAAGGCGCTTGACCTTGAGCAGAACAGCTCGGTGCTCGGCTACGACGCAAGCGTCACGGGTAGCAGCAACTGGGCTGACCTTGCAGGTGCAGACGTCCTCATCATCACCGCTGGCATTCCGCGCAAGCCAGGCCAGTCGCGCGACGACCTTGTCGCGATCAACATGCCGATCATTCGCGACGTTGCGAACAACGCAAAGAAGCACTGTCCGAACGCGTTCGTGATCGTCATCTCGAACCCGCTCGACGCGATGGTCTACGAGTACATGCGCGTCGTCGGCGCTCCGAAGTCAAAGGTTGTGGGCATGGCCGGCGTTCTCGACTCTGCGCGGTTCCAATTGTTCCTCGCACGTGAGGCTGGCGTTAGCATCAAAGACGTTCGGGCCATGGTCCTCGGTGGCCACGGCGATGACATGGTCCCGGTGCTGTCGATGTGCACCATCAATGGTGTGCCCGTCACGAACTTCATCTCGAAAGAGAAGATCAACGCCATTATCGAACGCACCCGCAAGGGCGGTGGCGAGATCGTCAACCTCATGGGCACGAGCGCTTACTACGCGCCTGCTTCGAGTGCGGTTGCGATGGCCGCGGCGTACTTGCTTGATCAGAAGCGTTTGCTTCCGTGCGCGGCCTACCTCGACGGTGAGTATGGGTACAAGGACATGTTCATGGGCGTGCCGGTGGTCATCGGTGGAAGCGGCGTTGAGAAGATCGTCGAAGTGCCGCTCACGGAAGAAGAGAAGGGCATGCTGAAGAAGAGCGCGGCGAGCGTTCAGTCGGTGCTTGATGTTGTGAAGAAGGGGTGAACACGTTGCGTTGGGCCGCCTTTTTGGCGGCCTAGCATCCGGATGCGTTTACCGACGAGCGCCATTACACTCGCGATAGCAAAGGCGGATGCCGTCGTCGTTCGCGCTGGCTGCATGCTGCCGAAAAAATGAGGCGCCACCTTCTATTGCACTCAGTAGGAAAGGTGACCTCGCAGGAGAAGCCGAGACCACTACCTTCGCTGAAACGAGTGTGGTGGTCCAAACTTGTAATGAAGCCCTCAGCGATGTGAGGCACGTGCTCTTTGCGTCACGCGGGGCCTGATCGCTAAGGTGCTTTGATGCGTGCACGGCCTTCGCCGAACCGTGACGTCGACTACCCAGTGAAGCGCCGCTTCATGAACCTATCGGCGTCGCCCCGTCTCAGCACGTCCCGAGGAGGTCTTGACCGTCATCCTCTTTTTGGAAAACGCGACCTCGATATCGACTCCGCGCACGGGACGAGCATTGCTCAAGCCGACGTTGAACTTGCACTTTCGCAACGCCTTTGCCTGAAGCGCGCAATTTTTCATATCGGCGATGTCTCGTAGGTTATCGACAAGGTGATGGCAGAAGGACATGTCGCTGGGATCGCTGGGCGGCCCGACGCGCGCGATGGATCGTTTCACCTTTTCGAGTAGATCTCCGGTCCGATCGGTCGTGAGGAAGACATCGTCGTCAAACGACACGAGCCCCGCCGGGTACCAGGGTTCATCTTGCGGCATGACTCGCACAACGGCAGACGGAGCCGCGCGCGCGATGTACCCCTTGCGGATCTTCTCGGCGACGAGCTTCTCAAGCGCACGTTTGGCGAGCTCTTCGGCTTTGAATTTCGTCGCTGTTTGCTGTCCTCGCGTACCGATTCTTCCGTACCGCGTCGTCACGGACGCACCTTTGCGCGAAACCTCCCAGAACTTGCTCGACGTGCCCAGTCGGTACTCGAAATAGCCCCCACGAGCTGGACGCGAGGCCTTGACGCTCCTGGGCGCCCTATCGCTCTCGTCCACGTCCTCCTCGTCGCCGTCGTTCCCCGAGAGACATACGTCTTCGTAGATCTTGTCAAAGAAGCGAGCGTTGAGGCTCAAGTAATCGACAAAACTGCCTGACCACACAATGGCTTCGCTAAAAAGGTTCTGGATCTGCACACTTTGGCCCGGCAGGATGTTGACCTGAAAGTACGCGTCTCTATCAGAGCTTTTCTCAATGTAGAAATCGCAGTCGTACTCGACGGACAGATCGTCCGGGGATGACGCGTAGAGGCCGCGGATCGCATCCATCAAGAGGACGGCCAAGCGAGGCGTGTCACCCCAGAACTTTCGCTTGCCGAGAGCTCCGCGCACATCGCCAAGGAAGGTTTGGGCTCCGTGGTGGCTGCGAAACACCAATCCGCGTTCACCGCATTTCACCGGCTTCGATGACGCGGCTTTCTTGAAGAAGAGTTGAGCTGGGCTCGACATGGCGGCACCCTACCGTTCGCCAAGTCAGGGGGCAACGGTTTGCCTGTAGCTCGTGTTGCTCCACCCTGAGGGTTCACACGGCTCTCAAGACATTCACCGGTGGGATGAGTGTCGTTGGCGCAAATATCCGCACGCCGAAATGCGAATGCCTCCTGCTGGACATTGCACGAGTAACGCTCCACTCGGCGGAGCTGCTTGGCTTCAACGTCTCGTTGGCAGGAGGCTCCTCCCATGCGTAGGGCTGCTCTTCGTTTGGCGCTCATTCTCGCGGCATCCGTCGCAATGGGCGCTATCGGCGCTTGCGGCGCCGAAGGATCGGACGGCGAGGATGCTGGTGACGCCTCAACGCCCGACACAAGTGTGAAAGACGCGACGGCCGATCATACAATCAAAGATGCGAAGGAAGCGGCCGTCTCCGACGCGAAGATTGACAGCCCCATTCCCGATGCGGACGCGAAGACGGGTGACGCGTCTGACGCTTCCGACGCCGCCGATGCCATCGATGCTAAGGACGCCGCGCTCGATACGGGCCTGCCTCCCCAAGGTTCGCCATGCACGCCATCGGGTGCGGTGCAAGCACAGGGCTGTGGCGTGTGTGGGGTACAAGAACGCGTTTGTCTCGATCTCGGCGACGGAACGAAGTGGCAGTCTTGGGGGTCTTGCAAGAGCGAAGTCGTCGGCGGGTGCGTCCCTGGCACCACTGCGTTTGAGGCATGCGATCTCTGCGGCCGCCGTCGTCAAGAGTGCACGACCGCTTGCACGTGGATTACGGGCATCTGTGAAAACCAGAATCCCAATGCATGCGAGCCGAGTCTTGTCGACTGGGTCGGCGAGCTCTCATGCGCGACGGGCACGGGTCGTACGCGCACGTGTTCGCCGATCGACCTCGACGCATCGGTCGACGCTGCGCAGACCGGGTGCACGTGGGGCAACTACGCTTCGACGTGCACACCCCCTCCTAAGAGTGCCGACATTCCGGTGACGGCTGGCGAACAGATAGGTGTCTCCATCACGCTCGGAACCGACACGATGCCTTACGTTTACGGGAACACGTTTTTCACCGACGCAGGCGGGTGCGGCGTCTACCCCAGCACGACGATCCCGTCGTACATGGTTCCGTACGCGTACTTTGAACTTGTAAATCCGACGTCGAAGAACGCGACGGTTTCCGTTTGGGCCACACTCGCTGCCGACTCGGGCACGGGTGACGGTCTTCGGATCACCGCCTATCCGGGCAGTGCGAACCCACCAACTTCCTTGACCAACTGCCTAAGCGCCGACAGTTGCTACTCCACAACATGCAAGCTGGATGCTGGGTTCGGCCTCACCGCAGATGGTGGCACGGCGGCCAACGACGCGGGCACACTCGCGCCGTACTACTCGCCCAAGGTAACAATACCCGCGGGCGGGAAGATTGTTCTGCTCGTGAGCGAGAGCTTCAACAGCTACCCCTACACGTCGCTACCCTCGCTCTGGGTTCGAACCGACGAGCTCAAGTAGAGTTGCGATCCAACTCCAGCCGGCTGGAGTCAGTCGCGTAGCCTATTTTCCGAGCAACTTGTGCAACTCGAGCATGCCGAGTTTCGCGCTCGTGTCCGTCATGCCCGTGAGTGAGCCGGAAATAACCTTGACGATTTTCATCGTCGCCAAATCGACGATGTAGGCCTGCTCGCGTTGGCCGAGTGCCGTAAGTGTGGCGGTGCCCGTGCCATCGGGGTCTTTCACGGTCGTGACCGGAAGCTTGTACTTGTTGATCCAAGCGTCGAGGTCGCTCTTCGTCGGCTGTGTCACGAAGCCCGTCGTGCACAGCACCTCGATCACGATGCCGCCGGCGTCATAGGTCGCCTTACCGTCAGCTGCTAGCTCGCCGGCACTCTTTTGGCAGCCTGGGCAAAGGCTCTCGGAGAGATTGATCATCGCGTATTTCCTGCCCGACCTGCGCGCATCGTCGAGCGAATATGAGCCGTAGGCTTTTGTAGTGGCAATCGCGTCGCCTTCAGTCACGTAACCTTGCCAAGTGAAATTGGCGATCACGTCGCCTGCGGCTTTGCCATAAGGGCCGCTCGGGTAAGCGCCCATCACTGGTGGAGCATCTGCGCCCGACTCGGCGCCCGCTTCGACGACCGCATCCGGTTGGGCACCGCCATCACCGACTACGGAACCATCAGCGGCGTCGCTCCCGGTGTGGTCGAGAGGGCTTGAGCAGGCAAGCAGGAGCACGACGGGGCTAATTCGCGAGATCATTCGGATGCGCATGGTTACTTTCCTTTTTGACGAACACCGAGCCAGGTGATGAGGGATATTCCTTGACCAGGATCCGTCTCGATCACTTTCCCGTCACTGGAGACACGCCCGGTGGCGGCCACCTGGTAAATTCCTACGGTTGGCGGAGTGGTAAAGAAGTAGTCGTCGCTGAGTACCAGGAGCTCCACTTCGGTGCCTGCCTTCAACTCGAACGCGTTCTTGAGGGTGACCGACATGGGCTTTGACGCCTTGGCGCTCGACGGCGCGAGCGCATAGACCGCGTCGAGCTTGGCCGTGAGGGCGGAAGTTGGGACCATGGTGAGCGCGACGGCAGCGACGCGCAAGGTGCGGTTCGTATCGCCTTTGCCGAAGTCTGCGATGTCGAGTTCAAACGTCGTGTCAGCGGCAATCCCAAGGGTTAGGTCACCGTTTGTAATGCTCGAAGCCGGGGCGTGGTCTTCCGGAAGAACGGGGCCGCCCTCGGGAAGTCGTGGCAAACGGATTGGCGCATCGAGCACGATCGTGTCTGCGTCGCCCTTCGCGAGTCGGTAGTAGTCAACCGCGTGATCGGGCCTGCCGTCGGCGTGAATCGCGTAGTTCTCGCGATTGACAAAGTCACCGACGGTGACCGAGAAGGCGCCCTTTTCGTCGGAGCGGGTCCCGTAACATTGTTGACCGCAAAAGGTGACCACGACGTCGGGCAGCGGCACGCTATCGAAGTCGGTTACGGTGCCTTTGACGCTAAGGACGCATGTCGCTCCTGGCGGACGCTGTTCCGCCGGCGCGCTGCACGCAGAAGCGCCCTGGCCGTCGGCGTTGCTGCTCGCGTCTAACGGCGCGGCGCCAGAATCGGCAACCTTGACGGGCGCAGACGTGGTGCAGCCCGCGACACCGAGCAAAACGGAGACGACGAAAGCGCGCATGCGCAGTGACATTGGTGCGACATGGCGACGTTGTCACAAGGATTCGACATCAAGCGTGCGAATTACTTCACCTTGGGCAGCGTCCAGGTGTAGCCGCCGCCGACGCCGAAAACGACGCCACCCTTGTCGCCGGTCGCCTTGCCAATCGAGAAGCCAAGGCCGGAAAAGGGGAACATCTTTGTCACGTCGGGCTTTCCTTTGACGAACGCCTTCTTCCAGTCGCTCGCTGAAGGAATTCCAAAGTAAATTTGGGCTCCCATTTGGAAGGTCCCATAGGCCGTTTCGATGGGTCCAGAGAGCTCGGCGCTCAGCGAAGGACCCGTCATGTGCAGCGCGTCGTTCGTCCAGAGCGCAGCTTGGAGACTGCCGGAAGCGCCCCCCTCTGCTTCCGTGCTGAGCGTGCCTTCGATTCCGAGCCAGCCTCTAAACGCCGGCTTGGGGCTGTTGATGTCGACGGCGAAGCCGATCGAAGCTTCGCCGCCAAGAACCGGCGCCGATGCCTCGAGCAGGAGTCCAAACGTGAACGAACGGAGCTTGAACGTGTTGAGTGACTCGTCGAGATCGTCCTGCCGCCCCGTGGGCTTGGCTTTCCCGCTGTGAGAATAAGGCGGCAGCGCCGCAGTCTGTAGGCTGTCCTTAACGCACGCTTGAAACTCATTGGAAGTCTTGAACTTCGCCATGAGGCTTGCGGTCTCTGCGTCTTCGGTGTGGTTCTCTACGGCCTTGGCGATCAGCTTCGCCGTGAGCGGAGCGTTGTTAACCAAGCCTTGGGCGCAGCTCTTCAGACGGGCAATGACCCTTACGTATTTGCTTCTGGACAGCGAGTAAGCCTCGCGCAACAGGCGCTCGAGTTCACCCTTGCCATATTTCTCCATGTCCTTTGCAAAGTCCTCGATCCTGTCTTGCGCTTCGAGGTACGTCGATGAAGCCGCGTGGATGGTGGTCTTGTAGGTGTCGACGGTTCCTTTGCTGGCAGTCGCGATTGTGCTGTCCGTGAACTTTGTCGCCTTCGAAAGGTCGCTTGCTGCCTGATGTGCGATGGCCCCCGCGGCGCTCGTCGCTCCGTCTGCAACTGTGTTGGCCGCGCCAGTTGCCGTGTGTGAAACCGGCTTGGCTATTTTCTTCTTGAACCAGTTGGCGTCTGCGTCTGTGGCAACCGTTGCCGAAAGTAGGAATCCAGATGTGACGACAAGGTGTGTGAAACGACGCGCCATTAAAGCCTCCCCCATGTTCGTTGCGCATAGGCCACAACGATTGCCTCTGAACAACCGCAACTCGTAGAGTCGCAGGTATCCCGTATTGACGAGAACGGCCTCAACTTGCCATGTCTTAAGCGAGCCGCTGCGAGGAATGCGGAGTGCATGTGCGTGTAGGCTGAGGTGTCTTAACGGTGTGTAGTTAAGTTGGTTGACATATCTGCGCGTGCGCTCCTTTCCCGAGGGAGAGTGCATACGGCGACCCATCGCCCGCGGCTGAGGCACGCGGGGTGAATAGAGAGTTAGGCATGTAAAAAGAGCCGGCTCGCGGATACCGTTTGTCGGTACGAATGAAAGAGCCTGACGATCGCGATGCGACCTTCTCGAACGACGCAACGATCCGAGTCGAAAACGCGAAGGGAAATCGGCGTGTCGACCGAGTGCCAGGGGCAACCGCGCACCTACCGCCCAGGTATGAGGCGATCGCGGTCCTCGGAGTCGGGGGCATGGGTCAAGTTGATCTTTGCCGCGATTCGTTGATCGGGCGCGACGTGGCGATCAAGTCGATACACGCCGACGCGGCGCAGGACGCAACGACGCGCGCGCGCTTCGAGCGCGAAGCACGCGTGCAAGCGAGGCTCGAACACCCCGCAATCGTCCCCGTATACGAGATCGATCACGGCCCGGGTGGCGAGGCGTTCTTCGTGATGAAACGGGTCAATGGCATGTCCCTCGCTCACCTCATCGATGACCTGCATCGCGGCGATCTCGCGGGTTACGTCGCCGCGCGTCCAAGGCTACTCCGGGCGTTTTCGTCAGCGTGTCTCGCGGTCGCGTTTGCGCATTCCCGTGGGGTGATCCACCGCGACCTCAAGCCAGCGAACGTCATGTTGGGTGAATTCGGTGAAGTCAACGTGCTTGACTGGGGAATCGCGAAAGTGGTCGGCGACCATGACACGTCGGATTCGTTATGTCACAGCACTGAGCCCATGACGCTTGCGGGTGTCATCTTGGGTACGCCTGGCTACATGGCGCCGGAGCAGGCGGACGACATTCACGTCGACGCGCGCGCGGACGTCTACGCCCTCGGGTGCATTCTCTTTGAGCTGCTCGCGCTGGAACCCCTGCATGGTGGTGACAACGCTGTCGCGAAGTTGCGATCGACGCTCGGTGGCGAGCTTACCGAAGCCGATCGGACCCCGAGCGCTCGCGCACCCGAACGTAGCATTCCTCCGGAACTAGATGCTGTTTGCGTGAAGTCAACAAGCGAGGATGCAGACGAACGTTACGCCTCTGCGCGCGAGGTTGCCGAGGCGATCGAAGGGTATCTCGATGGTGCGCGCGACACCGAGCGCAGGCGCGAATTGTCGCGTGGTCATGTTGAGGCGGCTCACCGCGCAGCACAGGGAGCCGCGAGCACCGTCGACGCGGAGCGCGCGCACGCGTCGCGCATTTTGGCGCTACGCGAAGCGAATCTCGCCCTCGCCCTCGATCCGTCGAATCGAAGGGCTCTCTCTGCGATTGGCGATCTTTTGCTCACGGCGCCCGACCGGCTTCCAGTGGAGGGCGAGCTCGCACTCGCGCGCGAGGTCCACCGAAAGTTCCGCAGCGGGATGAAGGAAGCAGCGTGGGCATTTACCGTTTGGTTTCTGTGGGTACCCGTCCTGGTGCAAATGGGCGTCAGAAGCTGGGGCCTCGCGATCATAGGTTTCGCACTCATCGGGCTTTGCTTTGGGTCCGCGTATTGGCTCAGTCGACGCAAACGGGTCACTTGGCGCTCGCCGCTCCTTGCCCTCATCTGTGGCACTTGCCTATTGGCGATGGTTTACAACCTGTTTGGAGCGTTCATCATGCTGCCCTGCATCTTGGTGACGAGTGCGGGAGTGTGGCTCATCAACACCGGCTCGTACCCGAAGTTCCAGACGCTCAGTTTCGTCAGTGCCGTCTCCTTCTACGCACTTGTGTGTGGGCTGGAGACCGCAGGCATTCTTTCGCCGTCGACAGTGATCACCGGCAACGCGATCATCGTCGTGCCACGTCTTGTCAATTTTCCGCCCATTCTTACGAGGGTAGTCCTCTGGTCGACAACGCTCTCGATGTACGTAGTGCCAGCTATTCTCGCGATACGCGTCACGCGTGCCCTCGCCGATGCCGAGCGGCGCCTATTCGCGCAAGCGTGGCTTGCACGTAAGCTCAGTGAGTAAGAGCAAATGACACGCATCGCGATTCTCGCTTCGCATCCAATCCAGTATCAAGCGCCGCTCTTTCGGTGCCTTGCCGCGCGTGCCGACGTCGCGCTTCGGGTCTTTTTCTGTTGGAACTTCGGCGTGACCAAGAACTTCGATCCTGGGTTCAAGCGGGAGTTTCTTTGGGACATCCCACTTCTTGACGGCTACGATTCCGAGTTCGTTCCCAACATTGCGAAACGACCGCACACTGACCACTTTTGGGGACTGATCAATCCGTCAATCGCAACTCGCATTAAGGACTTTCGTCCCGACGCGCTGATTACACATGGGTACGGGCACGCAACCGAGGCAGCGGTGATCGCCGCCGCGCGTTCGCTACGGATCCCTGTTCTACTTCGAGGCGATTCGCAGCTCACCGAGTCACGGAAAGCTTGGGTGCGCGCCGCCAAACGCGTTGTGTTGGGAGGGCTCTTCCGGCGACTTTCAGGTGCGATTTCGGCCGGTAGCCTGAACAAAAAATACTACCTCCACTACGGGGTACCCGAAGAGCGGATCTTTTTCGCCCCTTACTCCGTCGACAATCAGTTTTTCATCAGCCGCGCAGCGGCGGCCAAGCGCGCTGCCGCCGAGCGTCGCGCACAGCTTGGTATCGACGCACACAGAACGACGTTCGTCTTCGCGGGCAAGCTTGCTGATTATAAGGGCCCTCAGGATCTCATTCGCGCATTCGGTCAGCTATCCCCCGACAACGCGGCTCTCATTCTTGCGGGAGAAGGTCCAACTCGCGGCGAACTCGAAGCGCTCGCGCGCACCTTTCCGAAGGCGGCCATCCATTTTCTTGGTTTTGCAAATCAAACGGAGATGCCCGCGATTTACGCACTCGGCGACGTTTTTGTCATCCCATCGCGAACGGAACCCTGGGGCCTCGCTGTCAACGAAGCGATGAGCATGAGTTGTCCGATCCTCGCTTCAGCCGAAGTGGGCGCGGCACCCGATCTCGTTGATGCTACCAACGGCTGGGTATTTCCAGCCGGTGACGTGGCGGCTCTGTCGCGGTGTTTGGATGAGGCGCGCCGCGACAAGAGGCGGCTTCAAACAATGGGTGCGGCGTCACTCGAGCGAATTGCGGCATGGGATATTGACAAGACCGCCGAAGGATTCGTCCAAGCGGCCCGAGCGGTCGCGTGAGAGGGCTCGGAATCGAACGCCGCAATCGTCCACCGCAACGAATGACACATGTCTGAAACCGCGAAGGACGCGCAACCGATCCGCTATCCCACCCTCGACCTCCTGCGGGTCGTAGCGATCTCGATGGTGATGGCCCTTCACATGCCATCTCTCGGACGCGTGAAGGTCATCGGCTTGTACACGACCGGCGGGTATCTCGGCGTCGATCTGTTCATGCTGATTAGCGGCTGGCTCCTCGGCGGACAGCTTCTTCGGGAGCTCGCGAAGACTGGAACGATGCAACCCTTCCGATTCTTCGTGAAGCGTTGGATGCGAACACTGCCGCCGTACTACGCGATGCTTGCCATCTTCTGTGCGACGGGTGCTGTTGGTTTCGACAAAGCCGACGTCGGTGCCGTGCTGAAGCACATGTTCTTCTTGCAGTCTTACTTTCCGCCTTCGCTTTATGGCGTCTCGTGGTCGCTGTGCAACGAGGAGCATTTTTATCTGCTTTTGCCGCTCTTGGTCCTCGCTACGAGGAAGATCCATCACGTTCGGTGGTTGCTGCTCGCAACGATCGCGATCCAGGTTGTGGTGATCGTCTTGCGCCACAGAGCGTTCAGCGGCGATGCGGACGAACCCAAAGTGACGCACCTGCGCATGGACGGGCTTCTGATGGGCTTTCTTCTGTCCTACGTCGCGCAATTTCATCGCGAAGTTTGGGATCGCCTCGGACGCGTCGCGACCTTCGGGGGCGTTGTGGGCCTCATTGCGATGCTCATCGTGACGCCCCAGGTTGACTCGATTCGGTTTCGCTGGGACTACAGCACGACCGTTGCAACGTGGTTCTTGGCGTTGGTTTTCCTTGCTTGCGTCCACGAAAAATCGAGCTGGTCGAAGGTGAGTTTTCCAGGACTCCGCTACGCCGGGGAGCTCACGTACGCTGTCTATCTCGTGCATGCGGTGATTCCAAAAGCGTGGCTTCTTCGGCTCTCGGGTGAGAGCGGCATGGTCGGGCTCGGAATCCGACTCGGGTTAGTCATCGCACTGAGCATGGCGCTGCACCACGTGGTCGAGGTTCCGTTTCTTCGGATTCGAGAACGCGTGCTCGCTCGGTGGGGCAGGCAGGCGGGTTCGCCGTAGCCACCACGCGATTTGGTGATACCGTCAGGCCCCCGCTTTCGAGGAGCCTCCATGAAGATTCACGAGTACCAAGGCAAGCAAGTGTTCGCGCGCTACGGCGTGCCGATTCCCAAGGGCTATCCGGCGTTCACCGTCGCCGAGGCGGGCGCGGCCGCTACGAAGCTGGCCGCCGAGACCGGCAGCAGCGTCGTTGTTGTGAAAGCGCAGATCCACGCGGGTGGTCGCGGAAAGGGCGGCGGCGTCAAGGTTGCAAAGGGTGGCGCGAAGGAAGCCGAAGAGCTCGCGACGCGTATCTTGGGCATGCAGCTCGTGACGCACCAAACGGGCCCCGCCGGGCAGAAGGTCAAGCGCCTTTACATCGAGCAAGGCCTCGAAATTGAGCGCGAACTCTACCTCGCCGCGCTCGTCGATCGCGACAGCCGTCGCATCGCGTTCATGGCGTCGACGGAAGGCGGCATGGAAATCGAGAAGGTTGCGGCCGAGACGCCAGAGAAAATTCTCACCGTGTTCGTCGATCCGATCGTGGGCCTCTCTCCGTTTCAGTCGCGACAACTCGCCTACAGTCTCGGCCTCGAAAAACACGGTAAGGAAACCGTTGCAGGCTTCGCAAAGCTCTGCGCTTCACTGTACGAAATGTTCGTCAAAGAAGACTGCTCGATGGTTGAGATCAACCCGCTCATCGTCACTAAGCAAGGTGGGGTGATGGCGCTCGACGCCAAGGTCACCTTTGACGACAACGCCGAGTTTCGCCACCCGGAGTGGGCAGCGCTTGTCGACGAAGCGGAGGAAGATGCCGTTGAGCTCGAGGCTAAGGCTGCGGGTCTCAACTACGTGTCGCTCGATGGCAACGTCGGCTGTCTCGTCAATGGTGCGGGTCTTGCGATGGCGACAATGGACATCATCAAGCACGTTGGTGAAAAACACGGCGTCGCGCCCGCGAACTTTCTCGACGTTGGCGGTGGCGCGAACGAAGAGCAGGTCACAAAGGCGTTCTCGATGATCTTGAAGAGCCCGAAGGTAAGAGCGATTTTCGTGAACATTTTCGGCGGGATCATGAAGTGCGACGTAATCGCAAACGGCGTTGTTGCCGCGGCGAAGAACCTCGGTCTTAAGGTGCCCGTCATCGTTCGACTCGAGGGAACCAATGTCGAACTGGGTCGCAAGATATTGAACGACAGTGGCTTACGAATTGAGGCAGCGACTACAATGTTCGACGGCGCGAGCAAGATCGTCAAAGCGGTCGGAGGTGCACAATGAGCATCCTCGTCAACAAGAGCACGCGCATCGTCGTTCAAGGCATCACGGGCAGCGCGGGTAGCTTTCACGCGAAGCAGTGCATGGAGTATGGCTCGCAGATCGTTGCAGGTTCGACGCCAGGTCGCGGCGGCACGATGTTCGAGGGCAAGGTTCCTGTCTTCAACACGCTCTCGCACGCGGTCAGGGAGACCAACGCCAACACGAGCATGATCTTCGTCCCGCCTCCCGGTGCGGCCGACGCAATTCTTGAGGCGTTCGACGCCGGCGTTGCGCTCGTCGTCTGCATTACAGAGGGCATCCCCGTTTCCGACATGCTGCGCGTACGACGGGTGCTCGACACCCTCAAAGGCAAGACGCGCCTCATCGGCCCGAACTGCCCCGGCATCATCACGCCAGGTGAGTGCAAGATCGGAATCATGCCTGGACACATTCACAAGACTGGCAACATCGGAGTCGTTTCACGGTCAGGGACCTTGACCTACGAAGCCGTTGGTCAACTTACTTCACTAGGCGTTGGCCAGTCGACGTGTATTGGCATCGGCGGCGATCCGGTTGCGGGCATGGACTTCGTCGACGTGCTCGAGCTCTTCCAAGCCGATCCGAACACGCATGGCGTCATCATGATTGGCGAAATCGGTGGTGGTGCTGAAGCGCGCGGTGCCGACTACATCAAGGCCCACATGACGAAGCCCGTCGCTGGGTTCATCGCCGGTGCAACGGCTCCTGCCGGCAAGCGTATGGGGCATGCCGGTGCGATCATCAGTGGGGGTGGAGACACGGCTGCCGCAAAGATCAAGAAGCTTGAATCGTGCGGTATCAGGGTGGCGCCCACGCCAAGTGACATGGCGAGTACCCTCATGGCGATGATGAAGAAGTAGTCAGCTCAAAACACGAGCTGAAGCGCCCGAAACATAAAGCCCGGTCGATTCGAAAACGATTCGACCACACCCGTATCCGTAAACCCCATTGACAATAGCAACCGCGCGTTCGCGTCCGATGCTGTCACGAGAATCGACTTTGCGCCGTCGCCTCGCGCAGCTTCGATCCGCACGCGATTGAACTCGCGTCCCAGGCCCATGCCGCGCGCTTTCGAGGAGACAACGAGTTTGCAAAAGTGAGCGGCGGGCAGGGGCACCGTCCGCTCATGACGCCGCCACAGGTACCCGTCTGGATTGTCCTCGAGCGTGGCATGCATCGTGAGCCGGCCCGAGGCGATGAGTACGTTGCCGTCGGTCGCAATCCAGTGGCGCGCCCGATAGTCGAGAGGCTCGAGCCACACTCCGCCTTCGAATTGCGCTTCGTCGACTTTCGTTTCAGCCCGCCATACGTCGAGACGGAGACGTCCGATTCGTTCCAATTGCGGGAGGTCGCCATTCGAGACTTCGTGGACCGGAAAATGCGGTTTCATCACCCCGTAGTGCGATCTTAGGCTCGAAATCAGCTCATGAAAGAGTGCCAATCGCAATCGCAAGTTGCAGCACCGCCCACTCTTTCCTATTGAGGGGCCCGACCATAGGAGATCCACCATGCCTTCCGAACGCACGTTCTTCATCATCAAGCCAGACGCCGTCGAAAAAAAGTCGGTCGGCGCCATCTTGGCTCGTATCGAAAAAGAGGGTTTCAATCTCCTCGCGCTCAAGCGCGTTCACCTTTCGCGCAAGCAAGCCGAGGGATTTTACGCCGTTCACCGCGAACGCGGATTCTTCAACGAACTTGTCGAGTTCATGACCCGCTCGCCCGTCGTCATGGGCGTCATCGAGAAGGCCGATGCGATGGCCGCGTGGCGCACCCTTATGGGCGCCACGGATCCGGCGAAGGCCGAGCCAAACACGATTCGCAAACTGTTCGGATCGAACGTCGGCGAGAATGCGACACACGGCAGCGACTCGGTTGACAATGCGAAGATCGAGATCGCGTACTTCTTCGCAGCGAGCGAAGTCGGCTGACTATGTCGCTCGAAACACTTCGCGCCCGCATTGAAGCGGCAACCGCAGATCGCACGCTTCTCGCAAACGCCGATACCCAAGTTGCTATCCGCGAAGTGGTAGACCTTCTCGATCGCGGCGAGATTCGGGTCGCAACGCCGCCTTCGTCAGCCGAGGGTGAGTGGACGACGCACGCATGGATCAAGTCGGCCATCCTTTTGTACTTCGGCATCCAGCCCATGCAGAAGATCGAGCTCGGCCCGTTTGAGTACCACGATAAGGTGCCGCTCAAACGTAACCTCGACAGTGCCAAAATACGCCTCGTCCCACCCGGCGTCATTCGCTATGGCGCCTATCTCGAACCTGGCGCGCTGGTGATGCCCGGCTACGTGAACATTGGTGCGTACGTCGGCTCCGGCACGATGGTCGACACTTGGGCGACGGTCGGTTCCTGCGCACAAATCGGTCGCGACTGTCACCTTTCCGGTGGCGTCGGCATCGGCGGCGTCCTTGAACCCGCCCAAGCGCAGCCGGTGATTGTGGAAGACGGCGCGTTTCTCGGATCGCGTGCCATCGTTGTTGAGGGCGTTCGCATTGGTCGCGAAGCCGTCATCGGCGCTGGCGTTGTGCTTACCGGCTCGACAACGATCATCGACGTGAGCGGTACGCAAGCTGTGGAGTCAAAAGGCTACGTACCGCCGCGCAGCGTCGTCATCCCCGGCACGCGCAACAAAAAGTTCCCCGCCGGCGAATACGGAATTCCGTGCGCGCTCATCATCGGCAAGCGCAGTGAGAGCACGGACAAGAAGGTGAGCCTCAACGCTGCGCTTCGCGATTTTGGCGTCGCGGTGTAGCCTGCGTTCGGGGTTGCGTCAGCCTAGGAGCACACAATGAAATGGTGGTTCGGTTGCGTCAGTCTCGTTGCCGCTTGTTCAACGAATCCAAAAATCAACGCGGGGGACGGCGCAACAGATGCCGCGACTGATGCCGCTTCGTCTGAAACAGGCGATTCCGGCACCCGTTACATTAATAGCCCGGGCACCGACGCGCTCATTGCGCAAATGAAGAAAGACGACGCGGCGAAGTATCAGGCGAGCGTCGACGCGGGGATGAAGTTCGTTCCGACGTCGGACGGAAAGAGCTTTTACGGCTATTGGCTACCCGCCGGCTTCGACGCGACGAAGAACGGTTTCGTCGTGTCGCTGCACGGTCATGGAGTTTTTGTTTCGACCGATTTCGGCGCGTGGCAACAAGACCTTGCCACGCGCAAGTATGGGTACATCGGCCTCCAGTGGTGGTTCGGCAAGGACCAGACGTCAGCCGACTACTACCTGCCCACGGAAATTTACCCGGAACTGCAACGCGCGCTAACCGATCAAAAGGTGGTCGGGGGCAAACTCCTCCTGCACGGATTCAGTCGCGGCGCGACGCAGACGTACGCGCTCACGGCCATGGACAAGGCGAGCGCTTCTCCTCTCTTTCGACTCACCATTGCGAACTCCGGAGGGGAAACGGTCGATTACTCGCCCAACGCGGAGATCGAAGCCGGAAAGTACGGTAGCCAACCGTTCCATGGAACGTCGTGGGTGCTCTTTTGCGGTGGGAAAGACGACAATCCCGATGTCAGCGGCTGCCCGGCAATGGAAAAGTCGCGCACTTGGATCGAAAAGTACGGCGGCAAGATCGAACTCTTCATCAACGATCCCACCGCCGAACATGGTGGCTTTCACCTGAATCCCGCGAACGCGACTCAGGCCCTGGACGTCTACGATAGCCTCACGGGGTTTACGCACTGACGGTCGAAGCATCTTCGAGTCGGGCGTGAACACTTTTGCATTTGCGTTCAACCAACGGCCTGTTGTGAACGCCATACTCGTTGCTGCGCTTGGAACTCTCTCGGCGACCGTGTCCGCAAGCGAACGGTCTCTCCCCTTAGCCGCGATCCATTGGACCGTAGCTTCCGCGGCTTGCGCTGACGAAGCGACGATCAAGCGTGCTGTCGAAAAGCAGTTGGGTCGACGCGTATTTGCTTCAGATGAACATTCCGATGTTCACCTCTACGGCGATGTCGCGCTTGGTCGCGATGATCGATGGCACGCCTCGCTCGTTACGCGCACGAAAGACGGAAGCGTTGTTGGAAGTCGCGCGATCACGAGCGCAACTTCCGATTGCTCGTCACTCGACGAGAGCGTGACGCTTCTTGTCGCGCTCGCGGTTTCTCCCCAGGTCGAGCGCTCTGCGCCTGCACCGGCGTTGCGGGCGATCGACCGTGCTGTGCAAAGCGCGCCAAAAATCCGCAAGGCGTATTGGGAAGGTGCGGCGCGTCTCGGTGGCGGCTTCTCCGTTGGCCTCTTGCCTGCCCTAGCTCCTGGGGTGATTGCCGGCATCGAGGTCCGGCCGCCACACTTTTTTCCGATCGATCTCAGCGCACCGCTGTGGCCCTCTGGCGACAGTTCTGGTGCGAGTGGAGGACGCTTCCTTATGGGCGGCGCAACGTTGAGTCTATGTCCCGGTACCGCGGTTGCGGCTCGACTGCGCGTCGCGCTTTGTGGCGGAGTCGGAGTCGGTGCTATTTGGGGTCGTGGGTTCGGCTTCGACGCGAACCGCGACGCAACGAGACCTTTCGGCACTGTCGACGTTGGAGGTCGCGCAGAGCTCGAACTCGCCGGCCCTATTTTTGTCGTTGTAGCGTTGCGCGCAATCGTGCCATTCGTCCGTCCGCAGTTCGTCGTCGATGATGCGGGTGGACGCAGACAGACGATTTTTGCCATGAGTCCGCTTTCGGGCGCTCTCGATTTGCAGACAGGCGTGCATTTTCGATGATAACCGGGTCAAGGACTCCCCAGTTCATCTTGGAGGAGCGTTGGAGTCTGCTTACCGCGATTGACCGCACTGTTGGGCCACCGCTGCCCGCGCAGCATGTCGTTGAAAAGTCAAGTACATTGACGTTTGACGAAGTGTACGCGGCGCAGGTTCGTTTTGTGTGGCGCAACTTGCGCCGTCTTGGCGTGCGTGCCGCAGACATTGAAGACGTTGCACAAGAAGTGTTCGTGATTGTTCATCGAAAACTGTCAGACCTTGATCAATCGACGTCAATCCGAGGATGGGTCTTCGGCGTCTGCAGGCGCGTCGCGCTCGACTATCGACGTCGCGCCCACATTCGCCGCGAAATCGCGACCGATGCGGCGCCCGATCCTGGTGCAGAAGGCCCGGGATCCCAAGGACTCGAGCGACAGCAAGCGCGCACCATTCTTGACCAAATTTTAGACCAGCTCGATGACGAAAAGCGTGCCGTCTTTGTGCTTTGCGAACTCGAGCAACTCCCGATGAATGAAGTTGCGACGACCGTGAATTGCCCACTGCAGACTGCCTACTCGCGGTTGCACGCAGCGCGGCGAGAAGTAGAGCTCGCGATCACCCGGCGTCGTGCGAGAGAAGGTGGCGGCCTGCCATGAACCACATTTCGGATCCTTCAGCGGCCTATCTTCGCACACTCCTCGATTCGGCAACCGACGATGAGGCGACCGAAGATCAAGTTGCACAACTCACAAACAGGTTGGTGCGCCTGCGCGTCGCAACTCCTGGCAGCGTTGCAGTGACACGCGCTGCTGGCAGTCGTCGCTTTCGCGCGCGACTTCTCGCTGGCGCAACGTTCGTAACCGTTCTCATCGGTGCGATCGCGTGGCCTGTTCGTGAAGGTTCGAAGCCGAGTGCACCAGAAGCTCTTGAGACCTGGATACTCGAGGTTGCGCCTGCACCGTCTGCCGTTCCTGGCGAGGTGCATATTGCACCAAGTCCGCCACCTATTTCGAGTCCCGAGGCACCTGCACGCCGCACCACGAAAAAGCTGTTCGAAGTTCCCACGCGTCAGACGCCCCCTGTTGCTTCGGTGCCGCCAGTACCGCCAAGCACCCCTACTGTCGGCGTCGAGCCGATGTCAGAAGGCCGATTGCTGTTGCTCGCACATGAGGCGATCGTGAACAACGATCCGAAGCGAGCACAAACGCTCGTCAACGAACACGAGAGTCGTTTCGCGCAAGGTGCGCTTGGAGAAGAGCGCGAAGTCATTGCGATCGAGGGCTTGGCGCTCGAAGGGAAAAAAGAGCAAGCCGCAACGCGCGCCGCTCGATTTCGCGGGGCGTTCCCCACGTCGACGTATCGCAATCGTGTTGTGCGAGCCGTCAATTCTGCCGATCGCGACAAGTGAAACTTCGCGATCGATTGGCTCATAACGACGCCTTCGTAACCCCAGTTGATGAGCAGACACGACTTTCCTGGAGGCAATCAAATGGCTCGACTTACCCGCGCTACAGTTCTCACATTCGGTGTGCTCTCGAGTTTGATCAGCGTTGGCTGCATGCCGACTGGCGACCTCGGCTCGAACAATCCGCCCGTCGAGGGTGATGCCGGTAGCGACGTTGTTGACGCAGCTCCCACAGACGATCCTTCACGTGACGGGGGTGCGTCAAGCAATGATCTCGGCGTCACCGTTTTCAGCGCAGAGCGCTACGAGAATGGCACGCACGACTACATGTTCGCCGCCACACTTTGGGGTTCTACCAACACGTGCCCAAAGCGGACGGTTGGAGATTGCACCATAAGTTCGTGCAAGCCGGCTTCAGGTGGTGTGCCGGCTCATGCGGGCGTGCTCACGTTGTCGTCAGGGGCGTCTTCGTTTGACCTAAGTCCGCAGGCTGACAGCTCTTACGGCATCGTGAGGCTATTGCAGGGCAAGCCAATCTCGGGGCTTACGCTCGACACGCACTTCCCGCTGTCGCCCGGCGATGCGCTTTCGGTTGTTGGCGCAGGCGGCGATCTTGCGGCGTTCAAAGTGACCGGCAAGATCCCCACGCCACTTACGGTTCTGCAGCCAACAGGATGGGTAGAGTCGACATACCCGCTCATGCAAGGGGTGCAGCCGTCGCTCGTTCTCGATACGGCGAAGGACTTCGCAGTGACTTGGGTTCCGAGTAACGACCTCGTGCGCGTACTGCTCGTTCAAGGCGAGCAACCGAAGACGCAAACTCAAGTTGTTTGCGATGTCTCTGGTGCGTCAGGTGCGTTCTCCGTGCCCACTGCTGCGCTTACCGATTTCGTCAAGACTCCTGACCTTGGCGTGATCAACGTCCAAGCGCTCAATCGAACAGAGACGACGGTGAGTTCGCGGCGTCTCGTCATGACCGCGATCGCGATGTCGGGCTCTTATGGGTTTACGTTGAAGTAAGCCGCGCTCATGCCCACCGCGGCCGGGCTTCGCGTTCCGCAGGGTGGCGATAAATGAAGCACCGAAAATCGCGAACGTCGCGCGTATGTGGCCCCAAACGATCCATCCGAATTTGTCGAGAACTGACGGTAATCCGCAGTTGGATACGTCGCGAATAAGGGTAGCGTGCTGGTTCATGTCCAACGGGACCTCCGACCTCCTCGACCAAACGCTCCTCTTGCTGTGCGCGATCGATTCTCCGATTGGCGAAGAACGTGCGCTATGCGACGCAGTTGTCGCGCGGTTTCAGAACATCACTATCGCGGCTCCAGTTCGAAGGTACGGCGACTCAATCGTCGTACCTTGGCTGCGCGGCAAGCGTGATGCGAGTGGCCAATCAGCCCCGCACATTGTGCTTGCCGGACACCTCGATACGGTTCGAACCGAGAACGGTCCCGCCCGCATCGAAGGTGATCGCTGCTTCGGTTCGGGCTCCAGTGACATGAAGAGCGGCCTTGCGGTCATGCTCGCACTTGCCGAATCCCTGCCTCCAAACGACGTGCCGTTCAATGTCACGCTCGTCTTCTACGCGCGTGAGGAAGGCCCATTCAGCGAGAACGAACTCGGCCCAGTACTCGACCAAGATGCCGAGCTTCGCGCGGTCGATCTAGCGGTGTGCCTCGAACCATCCGACAACAAGCTCCACCTGGGCTGCACCGGCTCAATCCATGCGCGCGTGACGTTCCTCGGCAAGACGTCGCACAGCGCGAGGCCTTGGCAGGGCGTCAATGCGGTCTATAGGGCAGCTCCACTTCTGGCTCGCCTCGATCAATTGAAACCGGTCGAAGTTACATTAGGCGGCATGCTGTATCGCACGGTCACTTCGGTTACGCAGGCGAACGACGGTGCGCGCGGCCGCAACGTTGTTCCCGATCGTTTTGTGCTCAACGTAAACCATCGTTTTTCGCCGGATCGTACGCTCGCAGGGGAGCAGCAGTACCTTCGCGACCTCGTGGGTGATGCAGCGGAAATCGAGTTCACCGATCTCAGCCCATCCGCGCCTCCGTTTCGGGATCATCCACTGGTTCAGAAGCTCATTGATAGTGGCGTTCGTGCCATCGAGCCCAAGCAAGCCTGGACCGATGTGGCGCGTTTTGCTGCGCTAGGTGTCGCTGCGGTCAATTTTGGCCCCGGCGAGAATGCGCAAGCGCACCAAAAGAACGAGTCAACCTCGTTAGTGCTCCTTCACGAGGGCTACGAAATTATGCGTCGATGGCTGACGATGTAGGGCGTGCCCTCCGCTTGCTGGTGCGGGAAGTGGCGCCAACTTCCGAAAACCGAATACGCTCGTTCTCAACATGCTCAGGACAACCACGCGCTGCGGACTTCTTACCTTTGTTGCAATGACGAGTTCGCTTGCCCTCTCGGGCTGCAAGTTGCTCAAGGATTACTACGGTCACGAACCTGATGCGGCCGCGCATCATGGCGAGGGCGGCCACGATGAGCATGGCGGCGGGCACGAAGGCGCCGCCAGTGAGCATGTCGAGGCTGCAGACGGCGCCGCTTCGGCTGCCGCTTCCGCTCCCCTTCCACCCGCCTCAACTGTGGTTGACGGAGAAGTCCATTGCACGAACCCTAGGCACCTTGCATTCTCCGCGCGGGGCATCAGTTTCTGCGCACTGCCGTGTCGAGGGGCTGGCTTCGATCAAGACTGCCCGGATGGAGCGAAGTGCAGCGCGAACGCACCGATGGTCGAGAAGGGCAAGCTCGGCGCGTACAAGAGCTACTGCGTTTCAAAGGTCACCACCGCTGCCGGCAGCGCCGGAACGGTCGTTGCGGTCGATCCCACCAATGTGCCGCTCGTTGACTCTGGCACCGTGGTCGCCGAGCTGACCGACGCTGGCTTGAAGCCGGTCGCGGAGAGTGACGCAGGCGGTGCCACGATTCACGATGTTGCAAAATCGCTGAGGGGCCGCATCAAGAAAAAGTAGCGAAGCGCTTGGTCACGTTGCTTGCGTGTCGACCACGACAACGTCTTGGTCGGCGTCGAAGCGGAACACAGCGCAATCTTGGCGACTCTCGACCTTGTGCGAGCGCTTTCCGAAGTAGAGCGTGGTGCCTTCGAATGCGGTGCCATAGACGCGCACAACACCCGAGGGCGCCGGCATCGATTTGCGCGGATCAGACGCCAGCGCGGACGGTCGTGTCATTGCCGAGGCTACGTTCGACGGTCTCTTCGTAGGCGCGGTTGGCACGCGCGACGCTCCCTGCGCGGGCGTCGCTCCCGGTGCGTTCGGCAGCATCGTTGGGGTAGGGCGATGCGATTCGCGACGCTCGTTTTCGCGTTCGATGCGGTGAATTTCGCTTTTCGTGTCGTAGAGCCCGCGTCCCTTTGTCTGCATGAGCAGTTGGTGAACCCGTGCGTTTTCCTTCTTCTGTTCTTCGATGCCGGTTTGGAGTTGATGCTCGTCAAAGAGATGGCGTGCGCTCATTCCGATCGTAATGGCGGTGGGGATACCGTGTTCGGATCCGACGCAAAAAGAGGAGACGTCATGAAGCGCGAAGAGCTTTCCGCCGATGATGCCCTTTGCACCGCTACGTCCTGTCAATTTGAAATTGCGACAGCCACTGACCACCGACTGGACGATGGCGTCCGCCACAATGATGTCACCGTCGGCTTGCAGCAGCGACTCCTGCACAAATTTCGCCGAGATGTCGCCGCGCGCTAAGACGCGCGATTGGCCTACAATGCCACCGTTGATGACCACGTCGCCGTCAGCGCGAATTTCTGCTCCCTCGACGAGACCGCTAATGACAACGTTGCCCGCCGCTTCGACGACAAACCCTGGCAACACGCTGCCACTTATTTGAACGTTGCCTGGGTATCGGATGTTGCCGACTTTGTAGTCGACGTCGCCGCTGACTTCGAAGAGGCGGTCGACTGAAATTTTGCGGTCGGACACGAAAAGATGGCCGCTGATCTGGGCTCGCAGTGAAGTCCCGTCCTCGGACACCAAAATGTTCTTTCCCGCGATGGGCTTATTGTCAGCTGCCTTGACTACCTTGATCTCTTGCCCAAAAACATCGCTTCCAGGTTGACCACGCACGGGTGGAACCCATCGGGCGATGAGTTGATCGGCAGTCACTTCGACGAAGGCACGTCGCTCACGGAAATCGATCCGGTTGTGTTCGTCGGTCGTCCCGGCTTTCTGCTTTTCACCGGCGAGATCGACGAGCCACTCGATTCGTCCGTCGACCGATGGCGTAGGGGGAATGCCCGTCGCGACGGTCACGTCCAGTAGTTCACCCGGTTGACGAATGGCATTTGCCGCAAGCCGGATGTGTTCAACGTCGCCACGGGTTACGCCGTCTCGCTTGAGCATCTCGAGAATCTCGTCGGCCGTAGGCGCCACTTCATCCGCGCTGGCGCGCCTGAAATCGAATGCGCAACGCATCTTGTCGGCGCTGACGACGATCCGAAGGGGCATAAATTTAAGGATACGCCCTGATTGCAAAGCGTCGAGAAAGCCGCATTGTGGTTGCGTCGGCGTAGGTGCGAGATCAGCTACAAGGTGAGTTTGGGGGCTTTTTCGCGATCGGTTGTTCTTCGCGGGTGCCACAAGCGATCTTTGCGCTGCGATCGAGGAGCCTCTTGTGAATTTTGAGGATGCTCGAGCCCCTATCGTCGGTCGCTTGAATGCCTTTATCGCTCCCGGTAGGACCTATACATGGCCAAGACCGTGTCGCTGTACCGTTGCGAGTCATGTGGAGCCGCCTTTCCCAAGTGGATGGGCAGGTGCACCTCGTGCCTCGCGTGGAGCTCACTCGTCGAAGAGGTAACCGCGTCCGGCTCAAAGCGAGCGTCGTCCACGAGGCCAGGGTCGTCAAGTGCCTTACCGGTTACCGCGATCGAGGCGGACAAACACCCTCGCGTTTCAACCGGCGTCGCTGAGTTCGATCGGGTCCTTGGCGGAGGCGCGGTGCGCGGAGGCATCACGCTGATCGGGGGCGATCCGGGTATCGGCAAGTCAACGCTGCTTTTGCAGGCGCTTTCCGGGATGGCGGCAAAAGGTAACCGGTGCCTGTACATTTCAGGTGAGGAGAGCGCAGCCCAAACCGCCTCACGTGCAAGACGGCTTGGGGCGACGAGCGAACATCTCCTCGTTCTCGCTGAGAACGACCTCGCGGTGATCGAAGAAGTCATTGCGGCGGAGAAGCCCGTCGCGCTCGTGCTCGATAGCGTACAGACCGTTCGATCGCCTGCCCTTGAGAGCGCGGCGGGAACCGTCAGCCAACTGCGAGAGGTCGCGGCCCGCGTCGTCGAACGCGCAAAGAAAAACGACATCTGTGCGTTCGTCATTGGCCACGTGACCAAAGACGGTGCGCTTGCGGGACCAAAGGTGCTCGAGCACCTTGTCGACACCGTGCTCGCCTTCGAAGGTGAACACGGTCACGCGTTTCGAGCACTGCGCGCCTTGAAAAACCGTTTCGGAAGCAGCACTGAAGTGGCCGTGTTCGAGATGACAAGCGACGGCATGCGCGAAGTGCCGAACCCAAGTGCAATGTTCCTCGCGGAGAGGCCCAAGGGCGCTACGGGTAGCGTGGTTGCGGCTACGGCCGAAGGGTCGCGCGCCATGCTGGTGGAGGTCCAGGCATTGGTAAGCACCTTTACCAATGGTCCGGGAAGGCGAAACGCGAACGGGATCGATTCACAACGCCTCTCGATGCTCCTCGCCGTACTTGAGCGGAGGGCAGGCTATCAATTGGGCTCGGCAGACGTGTTCGTTAATGTTGCGGGCGGGGCTCGCGTCGAAGAGCCTGCCATCGATCTCGCGCTCATCCTCGCGCTGGCCTCAAGCGTTCGTGATCGTCCTGTCGCTGAAGATCTCGTCATCTTTGGCGAGGTTGGGCTTGCCGGTGAAGTGCGCGGAGTGAGTCGCGCGGCGCAACGTTTCGCGGAAGCGTCGGCAATGGGTTTTCGTCGCGCCCTCGTACCTGCGAGTGCTGTCGTCGAGAACAAAAGTGACATCGAGGCCATCGGCGTACGCCACGTTAGCGAGGCGCTCGAATGGCTCGCGCCTAAGATCGTATGAGCGTTGCTGCCCCAAGAATCACTGTCGGTCAGGAACATCCTTCGTTCAGAAAAATAAAGAGTGTCCAGTCATTATTGAGATGGGTGCACGCAAAGAAGTGCATCGTGGGTCAGCTAGGCGGAGGCGGATGACGCGCATGGGCCACTCGACTAACAGCGCATTTGCCATGTTTGACCGCCCAGCCTCAGACGTTCGTGATGCTTTTCTCGGGTTCTTTCGGAGCCACGGCCACGAAGTCGTGCCCAGCGCTCCCATCATCCCCGCAAATGATCCAACCCTGATGTTCACAAACGCTGGGATGGTTCCGTTTAAGGATGTCTTCACCGGCAAGGAGCGCCGCAATTTCACGCGCGCAACCAGCAGCCAAAAGTGCATCCGCATCTCGGGCAAGCACAATGATCTCGAGAACGTCGGCGTCACAGCGCGCCACAACACGTTCTTCGAGATGCTCGGCAACTTCAGCTTTGGCGACTACTTCAAAGAAGAGGCGATCGTCTACGCCTGGGAATTGCTCAATAAAGTTTACCAAATTCCGCAGGACAAACTCGTCCTTACGGTCTTCGGTGGCGACGCGTCACTCGGTTTGCCGCCGGACGACGAAGCCCGTGCGATTTGGAAGAAAGTCACGGGCTACGGCGACGATCGCATCATCGACATGGGCATGAAGGACAACTTCTGGTCGATGGGCGAAACGGGCCCATGCGGCCCATGCACTGAAATCCACTTCTTTCACGGAGACGGAGCCGACCTCACAAAGTTCCACGACGAACCCGCTCCCGACGGCAGGGGCTGGACGGAAATTTGGAACCTCGTGTTCATGCAATTCGATCGCACGATCGTTTCCGGGACTCCCAACCTCGTGCCTCTCCCAAAGCCCTGCGTTGATACTGGTTCCTCGCTCGAGCGTGTCGCCGCCGTCGTTCAAGGCAACTCGAGCAACTACGACACGGACTTGCTTCGTGCGCTCGTCGACAAGGCAGCGGCCTTATCGGAAAAGCGACACGGCGGCACGCTCGCGCCTGACGACGTATCGATGCGCGTCATCGCAGATCATGCTCGCACCGCCGCGTTTCTTATTTCGGAAGGGGTGTACCCCGATCGCGCGGGTCGGGAATATGTTCTCCGACGGGTCATGCGCCGTGCGATTCGCCACGGACATCGCCTCGGAATCAAGAAGCCGTTCTTGCACGAAGTCGCACTCGAAGTGGTGCGCCTTATGGGTGGTCACTACCCCGAGCTCGAGCAACGTAAGGCGAGCATCGCGTCGGTCACCGAGCAAGAGGAAGTGCGCTTTCGCGAAACGATCGAACGTGGTCTCAAGTTACTCGACGAAGAGATAGGCCAGATGAGCGGACGCGGAAGCCGCACGCTCTCAGGCGAAGTTGTTTTCAAACTCTACGATACGTTCGGCTTTCCGCGCGACCTCACCGAAGTCATCGCCAGCGAGCGCGAGTTGACCGTTGATGGCGAGCGCTTCGAGTCGCTTCTCGAGGAGCAACGCAAGCGAAGCGAGGGTTCCAAGGTTGGTGACGCGGTCGTCGACGACGTGTGGCGAACCGCGCTCGAATCTGCTCGCACCGCAAACAAGGAGGGCGTGCGATTCATCGGCTATGAGCGCGAGGAAGGCGTCGCAAAGATCGTCGCGATCGTCCGCTTTGGCGCGGTCGTGAACGAAGCGAGCGCCGGTGACGAGGTCGCAATTGTAACCGACGAGACACCATTTTACGGCGAGTCCGGCGGCCAAGCTGGCGATCGTGGCAGCATTCGTGGCGCTGACGGGTCTTTTGCGATCGGCGTGACCGACACGCAGAAGCCGCTCGCAGGTCTCATTGTTCACTTCGGTAAGGTGCTTGACGGAACAGTCCGCAGTGGCGCAAAAATTGAGCTCGTCGTCGACCACGGTGCGCGAATGGCGACGCGCCGAAACCACTCCGCGACGCACCTTCTTCACTGGGCGTTGCGCACGGTTTTAGGCGACTCAGCGACGCAGAAGGGATCGCTCGTGGGCCCCGACCGGTTGCGTTTCGACTTTTCGCATGGGACGGCAGTCGCCGACGAACAGCAGAGGCGAATCGAAGATCTCGTCAACCAGAAGATCCTCGGAAACGCTCCTGTGGTCACCGAAGTGCTCTCGATGGACGCGGCGCGCAAGAAGGGCGCGATGGCGATGTTCGAGGAAAAGTACGGTGACGTTGTGCGTGTGCTCACAATGACGAACGATTCGGTTGAACTATGCGGGGGCACGCACGCGCGCGCGCTAGGCGAGATCGGGCTGTTCAAGATCGTCAGCGAAGGCGGCCTCGCGGCCGGCGTTAGACGTATCGAGGCAACCACGGGGCTCAACGCGCTCGTCTACATGAGGCACGTCGAGGGTTTGCTCAAGACGGCAGCGAAGAGCCTCAAGGTCAACTCGGCCGATCTTCCTGAGAAGCTCGACAAAATTCTTGACCACGAGCGTGCCCTCGAAAAGGAGGTCGCCGATCTCAAGCGCCAAGTCGCTATGGGCGGAAGTGGTTCATCCGGCGGCGGCATCGAAGCGATGATTGCGGGTGCGCGCGACATTCCCGGCGGCAGGGCCGTCAGCGTCCGAGCGCCCGTTGCCGACGCCGCGACGTTGCGTGAGCTCGCCGACAAGCTGCGCGACAAGTTGGTCGATGCCGTTGTCTTGGTGGGTGCAGTTGGGGCAGGGAAGGTGTCGCTTGTTCTCACGGTGTCAAAGTCGCTCCTTGATCGATACAAGGCGGGCGAGTTGATCAAGCGGGTTGCCGAGGTCGTTGGCGGATCTGGCGGTGGTCGTCCAGACATGGCACAAGCCGGTGGAACGCAGACCGACAAGCTCGACGAGGCGCTCGCGACATTCTATCAATTGTTTGGTTAGTCAAATTGATAGTCAGGGTTCTTGACCTGGAAAGACGTGCTCATTGGAGCGTGAGCGATCCGTTGCAGGTCAACAAGCGCACGTCGTTCGAACCTGAGTAGGGATCGCGGAACACGAGTTTGAGGCCAAACTGCGTGGCCGTGGCGCCGATCGGCTTGATCGGAAAGCCGACGATCTCCCTTGTGTAGTAATGCTTGGTCACGAGAACAACATTGCCCTTGTCGATGCTGCCGCTAACGGCACCAGACACTCCGAGGGCCGCCGAGGTGATCGTGGTGCGCAGACCACCACTGGTCTTGTCGGTCTGTGAGCACGTCAGCGTTCCGGCGTACGTTCCGGAGACGGGGAGCGCGACGGTTCCCGCATCGCCGCTGTCAGGGGTACCGCTGTCAGGTTTCGCGCTTGGGGTGCACGCGTCCACGACGCCAGTTTTTGCTGCGTAGGCACGTAGTGCGGTAAACGCGGTGGTCGCCACGTACGAAATGTCGTCAAGCTCCTTTATCGTGAGGAAGGGCTTGTCGTCATCGGTCCCGTCTACCTTGTCGGCTCCCGCGCGTCGCGCAACGATTCCGTTTGCGGCGCGGCTGTCGAGCGCCGCATCCACATCGAGCTGCGTAAGCGTTGCGCGGTTCGCAACATAGAGGACGGCACATGCGTCAACGGTTCCGTCAACGGGAATCGAAATCGCATCGCTCGATTCGGACTCGACTTCTAGGGGTGCGTTCGAACACGCAAGTGTGATGAGGCTCGTGGACAGCAACAGGATAGGGGCGGTACGTGGTTTCATTTCTTCCCTCTGAGCGACGGTTTGGTCAAGAGCGCAAAGGCATAGCTTCGCGCCACCGTTATGGATGCGTGCGAAAGTTGCCGCCAGTCGGCGGCTCGCGGATGTCGCACTGAGAAAAAAAGTTGGCGTAACCAACCAACGGCTAAGCTCACCGTAGTCATTTGGGTAAATAACTTGACAGTATCCGTTCTTGACCCAGCGATCGTCATCTCCGTCATGCGACGCACACCGCTTTTCTATGAAGGTCGTGGTGATGTCGCCTCTGATCGGCCTTCGCACGTTCGCGCAGCTTCGGGAATTTGCCGCTTTGGCGGTCGGCTCATTGTGATTCAAGACGACGCCAACTGGCTCGCGTCGATTGACGAGGAGGGGCGGGTTCATCCGGTTGCGCTGCCCCGCGGCGCGGGTGGGCTGAGGCTCTTTGACGAATCGCGCGGAAACAAGCATCAAAAGCTCGACCTTGAGGCATGTACGGTCGTGACCCTTGGTGAGAGACAAGTGCTGCTTGCCTTTGGCTCGGGATCAACACCTGCTCGCGAGCAAATCGTCCTCGTTGACGGCGAGCGGTTGCGTGTCGTTGCCGCGCATGCGCTCTATCGATCGCTCAGAGAGGCGACCGTATTTTCGGGCAGTGAGCTCAATGTCGAAGGTGCGGTTGCCTTAGGCGACGACGTCATCCTCTTCAACCGAGGCAATGGCGCGTGCTCCGGTGTCCGTCGGCCCGTGAACGCAACGTGCAAACTGAATGCGAACGCATTGGTTCATTATCTTGACGATGTGTCGCGGGTGGTGCCGCGCATCAGGGATGTGGAGGCGTTTGACCTTGGTACCGTTTTGGGCACGTCGCTCACGTTCACGGATGGTGCGGTGTTTGGAAACGAGGTCGCGTACGTGGCTGCGGCGGAGGCATCGGTTGACGCCGTGAAAGACGGTCCCGTCGCAGGTGTAGCCATCGGCATCTTGGGCAACGCGCCTCGCTACGGCATCGTTTGCGAAAAAAATGGTGAACCTTCGCGATCGAAGATCGAGGGGCTGATCCACGATCGCGGTAGGTGGCTGGCCGTCGTCGATTCCGATGAGTCGATGCAACCGGCGGAGATACTCGAACTGAACATTTCAGGTCTCTAAGCCGAGGGTCGCGGCTACGAGTCGCGGTTGTCGCGTTTTCGCCGTTCGATGCTCGCTCGCAGCGCGGGTGGCACGTAGATCGCTTCGATGTCGTAGTGGGAGAGCGCTTCGGCGATGACACCGATCCTGTCGAGGATAGGCAGCCCTGCGTCCATGATCACGAGCGACTGTCCATGTACTCTGCATAGACCGCCTTTGCCTTCGATGACCTGCAGGTCGAACGGCTCCGAGCGGACTTCGATGCCCATGCGCGCCGCAAGGGCAATCAGCTCACGCAGGATGCGCTCGGGCGACACCCCTTTTCTATCGCCTGGCGCAGCGGATCGGGCAAGTGTTGCCGCCATAGCCGCGGACTTTGCCCTGCAATGCCGAAGACGGGTCCACGAAGTGGACTGCGCCTGTGACTCCACTTCACACTACGCACCGGTCTCCGCAATCGGCGACTGTCCCTAGACGAACCAACGGCATTGTGAGACCATTTTTGCCGCGGGCGCGTCTAACGCACGTTCGCAGCCGCAACGATGCGGAAGCACTAGCAAATGACCGAACCCTCTCGCGCGCTAGCTCCTCTTGGTCCCGGGGCGGTCCTCAACGACCGTTACGAGGTACGTCAGAGCTTGGGCAAAGGCGGCATGGGCGAGGTGTTCCTCGCATACGATCGCACGACCCAACAGTCGGTCGCACTGAAGATTGTTCGCGAAGAGTCACGTATGCCCGGTGACGACGAAGCGCTACGTCAAGAGCTTCTCCTCGCTCGGTCGGTCAGTCACCCGCACGTTTGCCGCGTTCACGATCTCGCGCCGTCACCCTATGGCCCGATGCTCGTGATGGAGTACATCACGGGCCAAACTCTCCATACACACATCCGCCGAAAGAAGGCTCAAGGCGGGTACACCTCCGACGAATTCCGAAGGCTTGCACAGGAGACCGCCTGGGGCGTTGCAGCCATTCACGCGCAGGGCCTCGTGCACGGTGATCTCAAGCCTGGCAATGTCATGGTGACCACCAACACCGATGGCACATTCGGCAAGGCCGTGGTTCTCGACTTTGGGTTCGCAAAGGAGAGAGCGCGCTTGAGTGCGCGTCGTCCTGGCGCGCCTCCCGATGGCGGCACTCCCAATTATATGTCACCTGAGCGGTTACGTTCCGGGGGAGCCTCACCCGAGGACGATACCTACGCGCTCGGTCTCACGTTGCTCGAGATGTGGACCTGCCGCGTGCCCGAGCCTGGCTATCGACCTCGCGCGAAAACGATGCGTCAGCAGATCATGTTCGACGTGCCGGCAGGTCTTTCGATCGACGAGATCAAACAGGTCTTTCGGTGCTTCTCCGACGACCCGACGCAGCGCCTGCCCGCGCGTCACTTGCGGTTCTTTAACCCGATGGCGCTCACGACCAATCCGGTGCAGCTCCCTCGCGAGCGACTCGATCCGGGTCCACCTCCGGGCCGAAGCGCAACGCAGTCGTTCGTGCCTGGGCAGCAGGCACTGATCGCAACATTCGCAACGAACGCCCAAGAATTTGTCGGTGAGGTTATTCCTCTTTCGAAGCCGACGATGACGATCGGTCGTCGCGCTGAGAACGACATCTGGGTCCCCGAGGCGACGGTGAGCGGTCATCACGCGCAGCTCAAATGGCAAAACGCGACTTGGGTCGTTGAAGATCTCGGCTCGACGAACGGTACGTACGTCGACCACACCTACGAACGTCGCAAGCAGGTCAACTGGATGCACGGCATCGACGTGCAATTCGGCGAGCTGCGCCTCAAACTTGTGTCATTCGCTCAAGACAGCGCTGGGCACCGTCGCGCGAAGAGCTATTTGGGCAAGCGTGACGGCTTGACGGGCCTGTTGCGTCGGGAAGAGTTGCTGCGAGCGCTTGAAGAAGAAGCGGGATTCTCAGAATGGGTCGAGGCACCTCTGACCATCGCACGTTACGAATTGCGTGGACCGAATCGCAATGCGTCGGACAGGCCGACCATTCTCGAGATGCTTGCGCTTCGCCGTGTCGCCACGCGCGTCGTTGAACTGACAGACGTACTCATCCTTTCGTTGATACCTGTTGTTTCTGGGCGCAGCGGTCCCTTGCGCTTCGCTATCGCCATGGTGGGACCCAACTTGCAAGATGCACGCAACTTGGTCGAGCAAGTCGTTGGTCAAGTTCAGGGACTATTGCCCGAAGGCATGGAGCTCGCCGCAAACCTGGTGCGGTATGAGCCGGGAGTAGCGGTGCCTTCGCTGATCGATACGTGACGGTGGCGACGTTGCCGTGCTTCGAAAAGAGCGCAACTTGACGTCTTAGCGCTCTAACGATCACGCGCGCAGCGGCCGCCCATGCCGATCGCGGAGGTATTTCGGATATCCCAATCGGAGCCGCGCCACGCGCTTCGCAGCGCGACGGAGTAATAATATCCGCCCCGCCTTGCTACCGCGTAGTTGCTGTCATCGACGGGAGCTGCGCAATTGTCGCATGCCTCGCCAGAGTAGTTGGCCCACCCATCGAGCACCCATTCTTCGACGCTCCCGTCGAGGTCTTGCTGTAGCCACCTGCCCCTGCCGAGTGGGCGCGAACCGACCGATGACATCAGGTTTACGTCTTTGTCGAAATTGGTGAGCGCGAGCGTGGATGTGGGTTCGTGCGCGCCCCAAGGGTAGAGGCGGTTTTCTGATCCACCCGCAGCGGCGTACTCCCACTCGGCTTCGGTAGGGAGCCGGCCGCCGTCCCAAGCGCAAAACGCGAAAAGCGTAGCCCAGTCCACGCAGGTGATCGGGAGATTCTCGTTGACGCCGGGTTCAGCCGTCCAGGTGCGATCGCCTTTCAAGCAGCCAACGATTGGGGAGAGTTGCGCGGCTGTGAGAGGCAACGAGTCGTTCCAGGCCGTGCGCCAGCCCGTTCGTTGGATCTTTGGGTGTGCGCCGTCGCCTACTTTCGGCTTTTGGTAGTTCGCGACGAACTTCCGAAATCGTCCGACCGTGACCTCGAACGTATCGAGATAAAAGTCGCCCACGGTTGCGCTGTGCTCGGGTAGTTCGTTCGCGTTGCAAGTTATCGATGGAGGGCACGCGTCGGTACCGTCGATCGACCTGCCCATCATGAACGTGCCGCCGGGCACGAGGAGACTCTCGCAACACGACGTCCCTTCGCAGTCGAGCGCAGAAGAACACGACGTTGCGACCTTGGGCCACACGGCCGGGTTGGTGTTTGCGGCGTCCGAGACCGAGCCATCCGAGCCCCCGTCGGACCCGCTCGATGCGCCGCTGTCGGTCTTCTCGAGGCTGCCGAGGTCGCACGCGAAGAGAACCAGTGCGACGGACGCCGTGACTGCGTGCCGGACACGCACGGCACGAACGCCGTTGAGCAAGGGGGAGCGGAAAGACATCGAGAAGCCCCATATAGCCCTGGGCGCCGCCTTGCGCACGCTCATGACGGTTTCATCCACATGGGACCTCAATATTTGTGAGGTTCTGTGAGTTTTTAGCACCATCCCATCGTCTTTGCGCCAGCGAGCAAGCCGAGGCGCTAGCCAATAGTCGGCGCCTCGCTTGGTGAAAAAAACGAGAAGGAAGAAAGCATGTGAAGCTCGTGGTGCATGTTTGGCGCGTGATGCGCTTTGGTATGCGATGCATCAGCAAGTCCCGTACCGATTCTCTAAGAACGCCAAACGTCGACGATTCTGCGTTGCCGTTCGCGCACGCAAGGATGACAACCTCGTCCCAGTGTTTACGGTGTCAACAGCGATGCGACGGTGCGCAGCGACTCCGTCTGGTCGACCGGGAACTTAGCCTCGACGCGATCGCAAGCAAGCCGCCGGCGGGTTCGGCCAGCTTATCAATGTCCCGTGCGGCCAGGCTTCGCGTTCCACAGGGTGCCGATCAGCATCGCGCCCAAAATCGCGAACGGCACAAGCGTGTAGCCCCATGCGCTCCAGCCAAACTTGTCAAGTATGTTACCTAACATCAGCGCGACGATCGCGCCCGCTACATACTGCGCGCCATCAAAGAGGCCAGCCGCAGTCGCAACCGCTTTGCGGCCACCGAAGTCCATCGACGCGGCGCCACCCACAAGTGAGTGCGCTGACTGAATGAAGAACGAGATCAAGATCATCATCCAAGCCGCGAAAAAGGGCCCACCAGCAACAACCGAAAACACGATCGCCGTCACCGCCATGCCAGTGAAGGCGAGGAAGATGACCGGGGCGCGTCGGTGGTCAAACACGACTTCAGACAAGTTTCCAGAGACGAGTCCGCCGAAGACCGCGGCGATGGGCATGCCGACCGACGCGAACACGAAACAGACGCTCGGAATCTGAGAAGCGAATTTGTGACCTAGCTCGGCTGCTTGAATCGCTTCGTTATTTTCGATGCGACGAAGGAGCGCTGCCATGACGATTCCGGCGATCAAGAAGACAACACCAACGACTGAGAAGGCCGCCGTGAAGCGCCTCGCGGACGTCCAGTCCTTGCGTTGGTCGATGCGACCCTTGAGTTTCAAAATGCCCAGGATGATAAGCACCGAGGTTGCAAGCGCCCCTAAATTGTACGGGATCATCGCCGCCTTTTGCATGGCCGACGCTTTATGGACGTTCGCAAAGTACTTGGGGAACCAGTCGTCAACGCCGTTGCGAACGAAGCCAATCATCATCGACGAAGCTGCGATGATCCACATGGTCTTTGACGCGAAAACCTTCTTCAGCACGAATGCGAGACCGCCTGCGCTGGCTTTTTCCTCGGCGGTTTCGTCACCCGTATCGAGCTCGCCAAGCCCAGCGTCGGCCGGTGTGTTTTCAACCAACTTTGAGTTGAGGAGGAACAGCACACCGAGCGACGCAGCCGGCACCCAGAAGACCCATTGCCAGGGGAGCGCGCCCGCAATGAGTGGCCCGACGGCGAAGGCAAGCGTTCTACCCGATTGGATCATGATGCCGAAGATTCCGGCGAACGACCCGCGCTCTTCAACTTTGAACCAGGCGGCGTTGATCTTCACGATCGAGAGCGCACCGAAGGATTGGAAGTAGTGGTTCATCGCCCAAGCGATGGCAAAGAACGCGATCACGTTGGTATGGGTCATCCCGGCGTTGAACGTGGCGGGCGTGACAACCTTGCCGGCCGCGATCACTGCGTCGTGACCGAGAAACAGGTAGCCGAACCCGAAGACAAGATTGAAAGCGGCCGAGCCTATCGCGCCAATCAGGATGGCCTTCTTGCCGCCGATTTTGTCGGCAAGCGGACCGTTCAAGAAAACGGAAACGCCGTAAGTGATCTTGCCCGCAGAGATGATTGCGCCAACGTCCGAGTTGGACCAACCAAACTTGCCGGTGAGGACGGGATTAACCGCCGCGAAGTTGTACCGGCCCATGTAGAACATGGCGTACATGAGGCCAAGGAAGACCCAATTCTGGGCGCGGCGTGTCTTAAAGCGAGGGTCGTCAGTCTTCGCGAGAAGGGCCTCGATCGCGATCGGGGGAACCATGGGCGGCGGACAGTAACAAAACGTAGGAACGTTCGGCGTGCCGGTTTCGCATACTAGAGCGTGGATAGGTAAGTTTGGGGGCGGACAAGCTCATCCGTTCAGGGGACATGGCACACTGAGGCGTTTGGTGTATGGTCGGAAAACCGATGCAAGAGCCGCGAGATACCCTTCCGCCCTCAGAGCCACCGCGTCCAACTGCGGTGACGCACAACCCGAGTCCGCCTGGCGAAAAGACGATGCGGGTGCATCTTTTTGGAGCTGCGGCCGCGGGGCTCCTCCTTGTGGGCGGAACGCTCTATTTGTGGCGGCGTCCAACGACCCCGACGACGCCGGAAGTGAACGCATCGACCTCGCTCGCGGCTTCGCCAAACGTGTTGACCGGTCCGGCGGGTGCGGCCCCTCCCGCGGGCGCTATACCTCAAAAAGCTGTTGTCGTTCCCGCGGGTGGCCCCAGCCTGTCCGAGGTGCGCCTCGTTTCCTGTCACGACAAGGGTTCGAAAAAAACCGCGCCCGAGGAGTGCGACCACCTCAAGCCGCTCGAAGAAGCGCTTACAAGAGCGGTTCGTGAGTCATCCGATTGCTTGCCTGACGACGCGACGGGCAGCATCGAATATGTCGCCGACGTGAGCTTCTCGAAGAAGCGCGTCCGCGTCCTCGTGCCGAGCAGTCACCGTTCGGTGAAGCAGAGAACCGCCGTCAAGTGCGCAAAGTCTGTGAAGAAGCTACTCGGCGATGCGCCGCTAACCGACGTCGATCACCAACACGCGCAGTACAAGCTTGCCGTAACAGCAACCTACGCGAAGAAATAGAGGAACTCCGGCGGATGACGCCAGATGACGGCGGATGACGGCAGGGGTGCAATGGTGCTGGTCACGGCCCCGGACGATCGCTAGCGTTGCGCCATGGCGCTCCAGATTCTCGACCCAATGAGCGTGAAGGTTCGGCCGGCGGAACGAGACGAACCAGACGACGATCACTTCCACGATCAGTGCGGTGTCTTCGGCGTTTACGGGCACACCGAATCCGCCAACATGGCGTACCTCGGGCTCCACGCTCTGCAGCACCGCGGCCAAGAGTCGGCGGGCATCGTGACGAGCGATGGCGCACAGCTCTACGCCCATCGATCGATGGGTCTCGTGCATGACTGCTTCGATGCACAATCACTCTCTCGCTTGCCAGGTCACATCGCGATTGGGCACGTGCGCTATTCGACGGCGGGTGCGTCACACATCAAGAACGCGCAGCCTCTTGCGGTGAACTACGAGCTTGGCGCGATGGCCGTCTGCCACAACGGCAACTTCACGAACGCGGAGGCGATTCGGATTTCACTTGAGCGCAACGGGTCGATCTTTCAAAGCGATTCCGACACCGAAGTGCTCGTGCATCTCGTTGCGGCAAGCCGAGAGACGACGCTTGTCGCGCGCATTACCGATGCACTTAAGCAGGTGCAAGGGGCCTACTCGCTGCTCTTCTTGACGGAAGACACGATCGTTGCGGTGCGTGATCCGATGGGGATTCGGCCTCTGTGCCTCGGCATTTTGCCCGGCAGCAAGGACGCCCATGTACTCGCTAGCGAGCCCGTCGCCTTCGACCTGATGGGTGCCGAATACGTGCGCGACGTTGAACCTGGCGAGATGCTTGTCATCGATCGGTCGGGGTTGCGATCGCTGCGACCACTCGCGCCAGAAGTGCCTCACTTCTGCGTTTTCGAATATGTGTATTTTGCACGTCCTGACTCGCAGATTGGCGGGCGTCCCGTGTATGAGGTGCGCAAAGCGCTCGGCAAGCAGCTGGCGATTGAGCAGCCTGTCGAAGCTGACGTGGTGATCGCCGTGCCGGACTCGGGCGTACCCTCGGCGATTGGATATTCGGCACAGCTCCAAATTCCGTTCGAGCTCGGCCTCATTCGATCGCACTATGTGGGTCGTACGTTCATCGAGCCGCAGCAATCGATTCGTCACTTCGGTGTGCGCCTCAAGTTGAATCCCGTACGCCCTGCGCTTGCGGGCAAACGGGTGGTGGTGATCGACGATTCGATTGTCCGAGGCACTACGTCGCGCAAGATCGTCAAGATGCTTCGCGACGCAGGCGCGCGCGAGGTTCATCTTCGTATCTCAAGCCCGCCGACACAGTGGCCGTGTTATTACGGCATCGACACACCAACGCGGAGTGAGCTCATTGCGTCGAATCACTCCATTGAAGAAATTGCGCGTTACGTGACAGCAGATTCGCTCGGATACCTGTCGTTTGAGGGCATGCTCAACGCGGCTGCCGGCAACTCGGAGGGCATAGGTGTCTGCCACGCATGCTTCTCGGGGCGCTATGCAATCCCGCTTTCTGAGGGCGTTGTCCCGGCAAGGCGGCAACTTCGCCTCGTCGGGGTTTAGGTCGGCGGTTTTTGTCAACGTGGTGCTTTCCGATGACGCCCACCGTCAATAAGCTCACCGGGTGAGCACAGACGTATCCGTATACGAGGTTGGCCTCCGCGACGGCCTGCAGAACGAAAAGGCAATCGTTCCGCTGGTTGACAAAGTGCGCCTTGCCCAGGCGCTTGTTGCGTCAGGGTTGCGACGGATCGAGGCGACGAGCTTTGTGTCACCAAAGTGGATTCCGCAGCTCGCGGATGCTGACGCGTTTTGCGGAGCGTTGCCGAAGGCGGAAAATGTAACATTTAGTGCGCTTTGCCCGAACATGCGGGGACTTGAGCGCGCGCTCGAGACGACGTTGCCAGAGATCGCCGTTTTCATCAGTGCGAGCGAAACGCACAACAAGAAGAACCTCAACAAGACGATTCGGGAGAGCCTCGACGCGATCAAGGACGTGATCGCGGGTGCACGACAGGCCAATCGTCGCATTCGTGGTTACGTTTCAACCGTGTGGGGATGTACCTACGAAGGTGCAATTCCGATCGCGCAATCGCTCGCCGTCACGCGCGAGCTGCTCGCACTCGGTTGCTACCAAGTTTCGCTCGGCGATACGATTGGCGCCGGGACGCCCGGTCAAACGCGCGAGATTCTCGCTGCATATCTCGCTGAGTTTCGGGCCGATCAACTCGCGTTGCATATGCACGACACCCGTGGCACAGCGCTCGCGAATATTCTTGTGGGGCTCGAGTGCGGCATTCGCGATTTCGATTCGGCGATCGGCGGCATGGGTGGATGCCCCTATGCGCCCGGCGCGGCCGGTAACGTCGCCACTGAGGATCTCGTCTACATGCTTTTCGGCATGGGATTGGCAACAGGTGTCGATCCAGACCGCCTTCTGGTGGCAGCACGTGTCGCCGAAGAGGTCGCTGGACGCTCGCTGCCAGGCAAAGTTCATCAAGCGGGTTGGTTCCCGAAGCGACTTGGCAATGGTGGCGGCGACGTAGAGCTTTCAAAATTGAAATAGAACGATGCGACTGCCTTTCATCGATGCAATGCTGCCGGATCGGCAAACCCTGCTATTTGCTGCGAAACACGACTCGGAGCAGTTGGCTCGAGATCTGCACTGTGGCGCAACGTTGCCGCGCAGTGAGGCCGCCCGCCCCCCCCTAGGCCCCTGCGCGGCTGTTTTCTTTGTCTGCGCATGCGTCGCTTACGCGAGCGGGTGTAGGCAGACACCCAGTGAGCCTGCTCCACTGCAGACGAGTCGCGCTGTTCCTCGCGAAGTTGCAAATGGCTCGCGCTGCATTAAGCCGCTCCCAACCGTTTCGCCGACGTCCGTGGAGCGAGTTCAACCTTCGAAGTGTCCGCAAGCGCCGCAGGGCGCGATGCCTCTCATCGTGGTGCCTGTGCGCATCGAAGGCGTCGACGCCATCGTGAGCGCGGAGTTCGCGCGCACTCCCGATGAGACCGAGCGCGGGCTGATGTATCGCACGCAGCTTGGCGACAAATCAGGGATGCTCTTCGACTTGCGCGAACGCGGCGAACACGATTTCTGGATGCGCAACACGTGCATTCCACTCGACATGATTTTCATCGACGAAGACGGCACGATCGTTGGGGTCTACGAATGGGCGACGCCGCTCACTGAAACCTCTCGTGGGGTTGGATGCGCGTCGCGCTATGTACTCGAAGTCGCAGGCGGCTGGGCGCGCGCGCACGGCGTGCAACCCGGGAAGAAAGTGACGTTGCCACGCTAGGGAAATTCGCGGGAGGCCCATTTCGGGGTCGTGGGGCAGGGCCCCAGTGAATAGTCTCGTCCCTTGACCAGCTGCGAGGCAGCGAGCGCATTGCTCAATGCGCCTCGGTCAAGGGACGACGGCTGCACCGTGTTCGACATCGGAGCTAACGAGGTCGTACACTCTATCAATGAGCCGTTTCGCTCCTTCGTTCAGGTTAGGACGGCACGCCATCGGTGCGGGGCAACCCACGTACGTCATTGCCGAGCTCTCGTGCAATCACAACGGCGACTACGATGAAGCGGTGAGGCTCTTGCGCGCCGCCAAAGATGCTGGATGCAATGCGGTTAAGCTCCAGACCTACACGGCAGACACGATTTCACGCCGTATCAAGAACGAGCGTTTTCGCATTCGTGGCTCGATGTGGGACGGATCGTACACGTTCGATCTTTACGACAAGGCGGCTACTCCATACGAGTGGCATGAGCGCCTCTTCGCACAAGCTGCTGCGCTCGATCTCGACATGTTCTCATCGCCATTCGATGAATCGGCGGTCGATTTTCTCGAGTCGCTCAATGCCCCGTTCTACAAAGTGGCGAGCTTTGAGGTGGTCGATCATCCACTGCTCGTGAAGATGGCGCAGACAGGAAAGCCTATCGTCATGTCGAACGGCATGACGTACTTGCACGAGCTCGACGAAGCGATTGGCATCCTTTCCGGTGCGGGATGCAAAGAACTTGCGCTGCTTCATTGCAACAGCGGATATCCAACGCGTTTCGAAGAGGCGCACCTTCGGACGATTCCGGTGCTCGCGCAAATGTATCCGGTACCGATCGGTTTGAGCGACCACTCTTTGTGGGCAGACGCCGACCCGAAAGACCCGAAGGGCCCAATGCCTCACATCGCACCGACCGAGGGTGTGCGGCTCGGAGCGTGCATCGTTGAGGTTCACCTGCTTGGCGATCGCGACGAGGCCCGCGCTCTGTTTGCGAAAGGCGAGGGAGGGTTTGATTGGCCCTTCTCGCGCACGCCCGCCGAGCTGAAGAAGATGGTCGACTCGATTCGCGCGGTCGAAAAAGATCGCAATATGAGTTACGAAACGGAGCTCGAGCGCGAGTGTGCTGTGCGTGCGCTTGGCGACGTGTGCTTCGAGCCAACGGCGCGCGAGCTCGGCAATCGCGGCACGAGGCCCACACTTTGGATTACGAAGACCGTCAAGAAAGGCGACGTTTTGATGTTCGAAGGAGGCGGCGGAAATGCGGCCGGCAATTTCGATTCAATTCGACCAGGCGGCGGTTTGCACACGCGTTACGCGAGTGTGTTTGAGGGGGTGCGCGTCTCGTGCGATGTCGAAGCGGGAACGCCACTGAGCTGGGACCACGTACTGCTCCATTAGTCCGTCTGGTACAGCACTGTTTGCGACCCTTCGCGGAAGTAATACCGATCGAACGCGTCACGATCGAAGCTGATCGCACCGAACAAGTTCCACGCGAGCGACCAAGTGGCAGCGCCGCGAAACAAAGCGCCAAAGCGCTGCCCGCCGATCGCAAGCATGATGAACAGCAGCAGCGCGTAGTCGCTCGAAAAGCGATAGCCGAATTGTCGCCATCCGCTGTTCTGGTACATGAGGAGCATGGCGGCCTGCAGCCCTGCGACCAAAGCGAGCCCAACGTAAAACGGCGACTTTCGTTTCGGATAGAGGAGCCAAAAATAAAGCGGGGTCGTGAACCACAGCGCAAGGCCATGTTCGTTGATCTTGAAGAGCGAGCCGAACGCCGCCGCGCCCTCTTTCGATGGCAGCCAAGGAAGCAACGTGAGCGCTATGCCGAGGTTTTTCGGTACGTAATGGTAGCCGAACAAACCCCACTTGAGCATGCGTCCTTGCCAGTAAACGGTGAGGTGCTCGTGCCCGAAGGCGAATGGGCTCAGCGCGTGAAAACGGGCGTAATTGTACCAGCTGCAGATCGCGAACGACGCGAACACGGGTAACGAAAATATCGCAATGGAGGTTACAAATCGTCCCCATTTCAGCGATCGCAACTGCGCGAGAAGCGTTGCGAAGAACCCGTCGCGCTCTTCGCCGTCCGAAGCATGCGCTCGAAGCGCTTCGAGCGCGAACACGAGGGTCGCAAGCAGCATGCTCGGTCTACAGGTCCACGCGCACGCAAACGCAAGCCCAGCGAGAAAGGGCCGCCTGGCTTCCATCGAAAAGAGGAGTGCGATCGCAAGCGCAGCTACACCAATCGAATGCGCCGCAAACCAAACGGTGCCTTGGACGGCGCTAAAGAAGTAGACGGTTCCAAATGCAAATAGCGCGCACAGAGCTACATTTTCGCACTCTGACCGCGGCGAGCGCAGTGTTTTTCGTAACCGTTCGAGTATCAAAAAGAGCACCGCTGGCCCGATGCCTCCGAGCCACATCACAAACTGCCCGTCCGAAAACCGTTCCGGAGATCCGGCCAGTGCCACCATCGGCAGCATCACAACCGCAGGGAAGGGTGGGAAACTGATGTAGGTCTTGCCCTCGAACGATGCGAAGTCGTTGTTGCCGGCGTAGCTTGGAGGGCCGCCCTCGAGCGCGTTTGTCTTATGTAACCACGCGTGCGCCAAATGCGCATAGTGGTTGTAAGGCGTGTGCGACGTGATCCTTGGAGGACCGGCGACGGCGAGGTAGACGAGCGCGGTGGCAAGGTAGATAGCGAGCGCGATGCAAAAACGCCGTCGCGTGGAGTCGGGCGCTCGCCATCGCGCAAACATGCGGCCACCCTAACACACGCTGCGTTGTTCGCGCTTTTCGCTACGCGTGCTCGGTCACGCTAGGGTCGCAGGTGTTGGGCGAGCACGGACCATATCGGTCGCTTCGGCGAGAAGCGCGCTGGCGAACTGAATCACGTCGCGCTCCGAATAACCCTGAGCGCGGAGATCGCGTGCAATCGTGCGAGCGAGAAGCTTGATTGTCTTCGCGGGTGATGCAGCTTGTCCACCGTCGGCCATTTCGGGGCCCATGCACGAAATGAGCCAGTGGTGTGTCATCCAAAAGGATGAGCTTTTCCCCTACCTGGACGGGTGTACGGGTTGAGTTAGCGCGAATGTACCCAGCGCGGCGTGTACGGTCGTTCGCAGCGACCGGGTTAACTGTCGTTGACAGGTCTGGTCTTTCGCTTCGACAATTTCAAATTGCGCACGCAAACGGCTTCGTCCGGTTCAGGCGGTGGTTGGGTGCGTCGCGAGGGAACGAAATGTTCACGGTCATCATTAGTGAGAAGGGCGGATCCGAGCGCCGCGAGTTCTACGACAAGAACGAAGTCAGCGTCGGAAGGGTTCAGGGCAACGATCTGATGCTCCCCAAGGGCAACGTTTCGAAGCACCACGCCCGCCTCCTTTTTCGCGACAGTCGGTTCATCGTCACCGATCTGAAAAGCACGAACGGCACTTACGTGAACGGTCGCAAAATCGCGCAGGCGACGCCGGTACGCGAGGGCGACAAAGTCTACATCGGCGATTTTGTGTTGCGCCTCGAGCCCGGTCACATCGCGGAAGGAGCGTCACAGCAAGGGCACCTTCCGTCCGCGCCCGCCGTCCTTGCGGCCCAGCCTCCCTTGCCAGTCCTTTCGTCAGCGCCGCTGATCACTTCACCACCCGCCGCCCCGCCCGCTGCTGTGACTGCGCCGCCACCCGCGGCTCCACGGCCTCAGGTCGCCCCGCCAGCGTACGTTGCGGCGCCCAGGCCCCCCTCGATGCCCGCGCCGCCTCCCGTTGACCTGCCGCGATCGCGTCCCCAGACGGTTTCGCTGCCGACGCGTCCGCCGATGCCGTCTGCGCCGCAGGTGTCGCTTGCGCCAAGTGGAACGCCCTCGGCTCCTCAGGTCGCGCCGGCCGCACAAGCGCCGCTTCCACCGCCCGGCGCGATGCCGTCGATCGCAATGCCGCTCGGGCAAGGATCGAACGTGAGCGCGGTTGCGCCGGTCGCTCCGCCTCGCCCCTCGATCGGCCCGACCATGCCGCCGCACGCGCAACGTTCTGTTACTGGTGCGCGCGAAGCAGCGGGGTCGGCAGCACGCCGCCTTGCTCTCGTAACGCTCATGGATCGCGTTTCGGATGTGATCAACCTGAGTCCGTTGCGCGCGAATCCCGTGGCCGATGACAAGCTGGCGGGTGCGATCGATCGCGCGGTGCGCGAGCAGGCGAAGGCGATGCGCGACGAAGGCGAGTCGCCCGAAGGCGTCGACATTGAAGCGGTTGCACGCGACGCGCTGAAGGAGCTCGTCGCCCTGGGCCCACTTGCGGGCTTGCTCGAAGATGAAACAGTCAACGAAATTTACTGTTGTCGTTTCGATACCATGTCGGTCCAGCGAGGCGTGCAGGCGACGTATGCCGAGGTCGCATTTTCGAGCGACGAATCGCTTCGGCGCATCATCACGCGCCTTGCGCTTCAGGTTGGGTCTCCGCCGCTTGAGGGCGAGGGACTTGTCGTCCGGCGTCTTCCGCGTGGTGTGACGATGACCGCAGTCGTTCCGCCGTTCTCCGGGCAAGCCGTGCTCGCGCTTCGTCGCCCGCAACGAGCGGAGAGTACGCTCGAAGAAAGCGTCCGGGGGGGGCTACTTTCGCGTGCAATGGCGAGCTTCCTCGAAGCTTGCGTTGCCGGGCGAGCAAACGTCCTTGTCGTTGCCGAATCTGGCCTCGCGGCTGCGAACGTGCAGAGCGCGCTCATGGCGAGCATCCCACCGGCCGATCGAACGGTGCTCGTTCAGGAACACGAAATGGTTAGCGCGCCGAATGCCGGCGCGATTGCGTTGACCGTTCCGCGTCCTAGCGATGCGCAATCGGTCATGCGCGCTGCGTCGCTCCTCGGAGGCGATCGCTTGTTCATCGGGCCTCTCTCGGGTGGCGGAATGGTCGCGGTCGCAGACGCGGTAGCTTCCGGCTCGGGCGGCGTGGTTGCTTCGGCGCTTGCGCCATCGTTGCGGCAAGGACTCGCGCGCGTCGCGGCGCAACTCGTTCTTGGGCGCGCGGGTACGACGCTCGACTCCGCAAAGGACCTCGTGCTCGAGTCATTTGACGTCTTCGTCGAGGTGAGTCGAGGTCCAGACGGACGCGCGCGCGTGACGCGCATAGCGGAGTCTTGGGGCGAAAAGGCCAATCCAACGAGGGACATCTTCGTCGTCGATGCGAACGGCCAATTTGAGGCGACTGGCAACGTGCCACGGATCTTGCCGATGCTTGTTGCGGCGGGGGTTCGAGCGGACGCCAGTTTGTTCAAGAAGGGACGTTAGACAGAGTCAACGGTTTGTGGTCCGAGAAGAGCTTGCCGATCGGCAAACAGGCGATCAGCTCGGGTTCCGTTGGGTGGCTCGACGCGTCCGAACTGCGCAAACGCAAGGCGCAAGTTCTGAGCGCGGTCACTAACGCGCAAACGGTGCCTCCACCTTGGGACTCTTGTACACTCGACGCCCGGTGCGTTGGCGGCGCGACCTGTGCCACGTTGCGCCGACGCTCCGTTGGCCGGCGTTCCATGTCATGGTCGAAGGAACAGTCGTGCATTTTCCCCGCATCCCTGCATTGGTACGCGGAGTGCACTAGCGAACGTCCATGCCGCATTTCAATTGGCGTACGCGCCTTTCGTCGACGCATTTTTTCGCACCTCAGTTGGTGCTGGTTGCGCTCGTTGGCGCGTGCAGCTCTGTCCCGCCTCCAGTTCACGATGATGCGTATGACCTCCCGGCTCCCGAGCACGGCGTGCAGCTTGAGACCCCCGAATTCAAGGTCGATGCGGGTACGGAAATTCAGCATTGCTATTGGTTCAAGCTCCCGAGCGACGTTGACCTCGAGGTGGTGAAATTTCAGGTGAGGTATCTCACCGGAAGCCATCACATGAACTTGTTCCAGACGGATCAGGACTTTGCCGATCACGACGACGATTGCTTCAAGGGCGTGTTCTCACCCATGGGAACGAACGGCTACAACCTCGTTGTCGGTTCGCAGAGCGGAAAGTTCGATTGGCAATTGCCCGAGGGTGTTGCCTTCAAGCTGAAGGCCCATCGGCAACTCATGCTTCAAACGCACTACGTCAACGCACAGACGCAGGGCACGCCCGCGGGCGTGGGGAAGGTGCGCGTGAATCTTGTCGCCGCAACGGATCCCTCAAAGATTAAGGCCCACATGGGGACGATGTTCGCGAACAACGTGAACGTCGAAATCCCTCCGCGTTCCGAGCGCTCGTTTACGACGACGTGCACCTTTCCGGAAGACGCCAATGTCGTGGCGATGACGGGACACTTTCACAGCCGAGGGAAAGCCTTCAGCGTGAATCTCTCGCCCGATGGAACGAGCGCGACCGATGAGGTCTACCGTTCACGTGACTGGGCCGAACCGCCGTTTACGATTCTCCCTGAGGCGCGTGCGGTTTCCAAAAGCAGTGGCCTTCAGTACACGTGCTCGTTTCAGAACGGTGGCAACACGACCATCAAGTTCGGGCCCCATGTAGAGACCGACGAACACTGCAATCTATTCGCGTATTTCTACCCGTGGGAATCCTCGGATGCGCGCTACTGCTTTTGAGAAGCCATGCGCACGCTTTGGCTATTGCTCGTTGTGATGGTGCTAGGTTGCTCATGCGGCGCAGAGCAACCCGAGTGCGCATCTTCTGAAATGATCATCGGCGTGCAGGCGCAACCCGCCGTTGCGAGCGTCGTCTCGAGTTTCATTGTGACGGCGACGCGCGATGGACGTGAAGTCGCCCGCCGCACGATCGAGCCGACGCCGACAACATCACTATTTCCCTTCGAGTTTCCGGTTGCGCCCGACGGTTCGTCTGCGCTTTCTGTGCGGGTGGAGGCATTCGAGCGCACGCTGACCACGAGCGGTAGCTTCACGTCGACGAGCGTTATCACGCGACTCGCCACGGCCCCGGCTGCATGTGGGGAACGGAAACTCATGCGCATGCAGCTCGAAGCAAACTGCGTCACGTTCGGATCGCTTGGTGATGCGGGTCCCTCGTGTACGGCGCCCCAAACGTGCTCGGCAGGACGATGCATCGACAGTACCTTGCTCGCGGGGGACCTCGAGACCTATCGCGCGGACTGGGCGGAGAGTTCAAGCGACGCGTGCAGTACACCCACCGGTGGTGAACCGCAGATCATTGTCGGAACAGGTCAGACCGACTTTGCGCCGCTAACGGCAGGGCAAACGCTCGCAGCCGAGCCTGGCCCGCAAGGTGGGCACCACCTTTGGATCGCCGTTCGAACCAAACAGCTGAAGCAGGCTGGTGCGACGATCACACTGACAGCGCGCCAGCCCGACACCGAAGTCGTTGTTCCAAACACGAGCTTCGTGTTTTCACTTTTTCCCGACGAGGGCGGCTATTGCAAGATCTACGGACTTCGGTATCAGCTCGACAACGCGTCGACACCCGTTTCCGCATTCCTTGGAAAGCCGCTCGACGTCACCGTCGAAGTCCGCGACACGCTCGGTCGTTTCGCAAAGACCACGACGCGCATTCAGGTGGCGAGCGCACTCGCGGGCTCCCAGTGATCTCGAAAATGAACGAGTGCCATCGTGTGCCGAAGCAGCGCAAACAAGACTTCGTCGTCATGCGCGCGTCGGGATCGCATGCCCAGAATGTTCGCGATGATGCGTTGGCACGGAGAATGCTCCGTGCGCCTTTGATCTTCCACCCATGAGGCTCGATATGCACCCAAAATTCGTCACGGCAGTTGCAGCTTCCTCGCTTGCGATGGGGCTCGTCGCAGTCCATCGCCCGGCCCTGGCGTGCGGTGGGTGTTTTGCGCCACCTCAAGACAACACGGTGGTCACCGACCATCGAATGGTGTTGGCGATCTCGCCGCAGAAGACGACGCTCTACGATCAAATTCGCTACCAAGGGAGCCCGGCATCGTTCGCTTGGGTGCTCCCCATTGTGGGTACGGTCGATGTTGGCGTTAGTGCGGACGCGTTGTTTTCAACGCTCGATTCGATAACGGCCGTGCAGGTGATCGCGCCACCCATTAACTGCCCGCCACCCCCTTACTGTCCTCGCACCAACACGGGAATCGGGTCTACGATGGATGCGAGCGCCGCCGCGTCGCCAGGAGGCGTTACGGTCTTGAAACAGGAAACTGTCGGCCCCTATGAGACCGTGCAACTGCGGTCGACCGATCCGCAGGCGCTCAACACGTGGCTGGCCGATCACGGGTACACGATTCCATCGGACGTCGCTCCCGTGATTGCGAGCTATGTGACCGAGCACTTT
>JAHFDY010000149.1 GCA_023248735.1 Myxococcales bacterium | reverse complement strand
CCATCGCGGCGTGCTGCTTGACGAAGTTGCAGGGGGGTGGGTTTTCCGCACGAACGCCGCCTTCTCGCCATTCGTTCGCGATCTAACCAAGCAGAAGCCCGTGAAGATGTCGCGCGCGCAACTCGAAACGCTCGCCATCATCGCCTATCGCCAGCCCATCACACGACCCGAGATCGACGAAATTCGAGGCGTCGATTCGGGCGCGACGCTGAAGATGTTGCTGGAGCGCGAACTCGTTCGCATCCTCGGTAAGAAAGACGAACCCGGACGACCACTTCTCTACGGAACGACACCACAGTTTCTAGAGTTTTTTGGGCTCAAATCGCTCAAAGATATGCCGACGCTCAAGGAGTTTACCGAGCTCAACGAAGACTCGCTACGGGTTGTCGAACGCGAACTCGGTGAACTGGGCGAACCGCAAGACGCCGACGCGGCGGCGATGGTCACCAATTCCGTAACGAGTGCATTCGCGGCCGCCGACGCTTTATCGGCCGCGCATCAAACAACCGAAACTGATCGTGTGCCGCCGCCGGACGCAGAAGACGACGACCGCACCGAAACGCAGCACTTCGGTCCTGAGAATAACGGCAACTTAATTGACGAACATGAAGTTGGTCCGTCGTCCACTTCGCCGGAAGGCGAGGATGAGGATGACGACTTCGACGACGAGGACGATGATTCCGAGGACGACCTGGACGATGACGATGATGAAGACGTCCCCGCGTCACCCTGAAGGCCGACGGCCCGATCCTCTGACACAACGTCACTCTTCGTCAGCCGCTGGATCCTCATAGGCAGCCGCGAGCTTTGTCACCTCGTCCCGCAACTTCTTGTTGGCAACGAGTTTTCGAACGAGCAACCACAGCGCCGGGTCCGTAAGCACTTTCATTGGCTCCGGACCGCGCGCCCTGCGTGGGATCGCAGAAGGGCCCTTCGCACGCAGCATATTCATCTTGTCGATGAACTGCTTTGTCGGAAAGAGGTCCCCCTTTTCCCACGCAAGAACCGTTTTTTGCTCGAGCTCGAGCGCACCGGCGAGTTCTTTCGCGGTGCACCCCAAATCCTTGCGAAGGGCCTTGAGCTCGTCGGGCGTCATTGTTGCTATGCCGCTCCACCCGCAACGGTCATGCGACTCACGCGGAACGTCGGTGAGGCGGTGGAACTCCGCAGGTCAAGGTCGCTGCCAATGACGTCGATGCCCTGCCACAGGTCGTTCAGATTGAGCGAAATGGTGACCTCGCTTACCGGATGCGCAAACTCGCCGTTCTCGATCCAAAAGCCCGATGCGCCGCGCGAAAAATCGCCCGTGACAGCGTTGAAGCCGAAGCCCATCGTGTCGGTCACGTAGAGACCGCGTTTCGTGTCCCGAATGATCGCCTCCGGGGCCGTGTTTCCGGGGCGAAGGACGAAATTGGTGGTGCTGGCTCCCACGCCCGCACCACCTCCGCGCGAGGCGTTTGCGGTGCTCTCCCGCCCGAGCTTGCGCGCGGAATAACTGTCGCAAAGATAGGTGCGCAGTACACCGTTTTCAACGACAACGTTGCGCCTGCTCACGAGGCCTTCGCCATCGAATGGCCTTGACCCTGGTGCGCGAGGAATGAGCGGATCGTCAATCATATTGATAATGTTGCTCGCAACCACCGAACCCTCGCGATCGCAAAGGTAACTCGACTTGCGCCAAATGCTCCCGCCCATGATGCAACCGGCGAAGAGTCCAAGAAGCCCCCTTGCTGCGTCGGGATCGAAGACCACGGCAACCTCGCACGTCGGAACGGTACGCGCCCCGAGCTTGCGAAGCGTGCGTCGCGCGGCCTCTTCACCAACGAACTTGGGCGCGTCGAGGTCGGCCAGAAAGCGCTTCGCCGACCAGTGATGTCCGCGTCGGTTCTTTCCGCCCTCATCTGACGCGACGGGCACCACGCTGAGCGACGTATAGGAGCCACGATAGGCTGCGCGAAATCCACTCGAGAGTGCCAGCGCGACGGCTCCTGCAGTACGACCAAAGGTCGCGCCCTCACTGTTGCTGATGCGCGAGTCGAACGCACGTGCCGCCGCCTCCCCCTCTTTCGCGAGAGCAACTGCGGTGGCCGCATCGACGGTACCGCCGGCTGGATCGTAGAGCTGAAGATCTGACAAACCCGCCGGGTCACACAGAAGATCAGGATTGGCGGGACCTGCGAACGGATCCTCTTGCGACAGGTCGGCCAACTCAAGGGCATCGTGAACAAAGCGATTGAGTCCGCTTTCCGTCAAGTCGCTTGTCGATGTGCTCGCGACCCTCTTGCCTTTCATCACGCGCATGCCGAGCGAACGGTGGCCGGCTTCTTCCACCAATTCAGGCTCGCCGAGGCGAACCTTCGCCGAGAGCTCAGCACCCGAACGTGCCACACATTCGGCAACGGTTGCCCCTCCTGTTACGGCACGCGCCACCATGCGATCGGCAAGTTCGAGAAGCGTTTGGAGCTCTTTGTCCTGTTGCATCGCCAATCAGCGTACCGCGCAGAATGCAAGAGTGGCGCAACATTGCATTGAGCGAGAGGCTCTTCAGAGGGTAGCCAGGTAGTCCGCAATCTCTGGCAACGGGCTCACCCGCGAAGCGAGCCCTGCACGCACAACGGCCTGCGGCATTCCACTGACCGCGGCGGTCTCTTCTGACTCGCAGATGACCAAGCCACCCGCATCGCGAATGGCCCGCGCGCCGTCGAGCCCGTCGTCACCCATGCCACTTAGGATCACGCCGACAGCGGGCAGGCCCGCGCCCGCAACGCTCCGAAAGAGGCGATCGCCACTCGGCACGTATCGGTCTTCGCTACTCGGGGCCAGCACACGCAACGTAAGCGACGACGAATTGGTGGCACGCACTTCGACGCAGTGTCGACCAGGGCAAACGAATCCAGTCGCCGCGAAGAGTTCATCGCCTTCTTGCGCTTCAGAAACGGGTACGCTGCCCTGCCGCGCAAGACGCTCCGCGAAAGTGCGGGTAAACTTATCGGGCATGTGTTGCGCGATGACAAACGCTGCACGCGAAGAGCGCTTCAGTCGCGCAAAAACGGCGAGAAGCGCGGTGGGCCCTCCAGTTGAGCTGGCGATTGCGACGAGCGATTCTGGCCGCGCCGTAGGCAGGTCACTCGCATCACCCGCGGGAGGCGCGAGTGACCACGTTCCACTCGTTCGTCGTTGCGAATTGCGACCAATCAAGCTCGGCCGAACCGAGCGCGCGAGTCGCAACTTTTCGATGAGCTCTTCGACATGTCCGCTGTGCTCGGGACCCAAACGGTCGGGTTTCGGAACGAAATCAAGCGCGCCCAACTCGAGCGCTTTCAGGATGTTCTCCCGTTGCGCGTAGGACGAAAACACGATCACGGGTGTTGGCATTTTCGCCATGAGAAGCCGCAAGAACGAAAACCCGTCCATTTTGGGCATCTCGAGGTCAAGGCTAATGACGTCGGGCCGGAGCATGAGCGCCTGCTTGAGCGCGTCTTCGCCGTCACCTGCTCGACCTACGACTTCGAACTCCGGATCGAGCGACAGCGCGTCCGCGATCACGCGCCTATTGTACGCCGAGTCGTCGACAACCAAGACGCGAACGCGAGAGCCAACCACAACCACAGCGCAAGCCTATCCGCGATCGCTCGAACCAGGCAGAGGTTTCCTCACGGGCGGGGAGAGTCTCGACTTGCCATGTGCGAGTTGAACAAGGCCGCGAAGATCGATGAGCAATACCGTGGCGCTACCTCGTGCGATGATCCCGAGCACTTCACACCCAAGCGCATCGCCCGTCGCGGCTGGAGCCGCGCGCGTCTCGTCGTGCGGCGTTCCGAACACCGCAGTCACGACGTCGACAACGAGCGCGATCGCATCCACTTCGCTTCGAATAATCAACCATTTTGACGATGTACCCGCCACCGCGGTCCGAAACCGAATGCGAAGATCGACGACCGGAATCACAGCCTCGCGAAAACGCGCTAGCCCTACCGCTTCGCGCACAGCCCCGGGCGCCTCGATGATCGCAAGCGGCTGCACGACCTGGACAACCATCTCAATGGGAAGCGCGTACTCGACAGCGCCTACCCGAAAGCCAACATAGCGACGTGCTTCAACCGAACGACGCATCGTCAATCCTCTGTACGATTAGGAGCTGGAAGAACAAGCAATCGGGCGAGGTCGATAAGCGTCAGCGCAACGGAGCTCGTGCGTGCGATGCCAAGCCAATGCGCTGGGGGGGTGTTCGAAAGCACCTCGGGAGGTTCGAACATTTCCGGCGTCAGGTGAAACACTTGCAAGACCGAATCGACGACGAAACCAACCGTTTCGCCACCAACACTACTGAGCAGGATGCGCGATCTCCGCTCTAACGGCGCTCGAGCAAACCCGAGAATCGCGCGGATCGACACCACTGTCACAAGACGACCTCGCACGCTGAGCACGCCGTCTATGTGGGGACCGGCACGCGGGACTGGCGTCACGTTCGCTTGTCGCAAGATCTCAACGACGTGCTCAATTGAAACTGCATATGTTTCATTTTGAACGGTAAACCCTAGAAACTCGGCCCGCGCGAGGTCACTCGCCTGCAATGCGACGTGGGCAGGGCTAAGCGCAAGACCACTCATCCGACGAGCCCTTTAGAAGCGCGTCCCTCACGCGTGCCCGCAAACACCTCTTCCACCAGCGTCCCTGTGTCGAGCACAAGCACAAGACGCTGGTCTCCAAGCTCGGCGGCACCAGCCACGTTGCGCACCGAGCGCAGCGTCTTGCCGAGTGGCTTGATGACGATGCTCTCCTGACCGAGCAAACGATCCACGACGAATCCCGCGCGGCGACCACCAATTGCCGCGATGAGAAGTGACGGACGCGATGTATTCGCAGAGGTTGGCAATTCAAGCTGTTGCTCGAGACGACTGATGCGCAGCGAATTGCCACGAAGGGCGATCGCTTCATGGCGTTCGAACTGACGCACCGAGCGCTCGTCGAACGCAAGCACCTCTTCGACGTTCGCCATAGGCAACCCAAATAGCGACCCCGAAACTTCGAACAGAATGACGTTAAGGATGGCGAGCGTAATCGGTAGGGTCACCATCAGCTTGGTGCCCGTGCCCGCTTCGCTTGCAATATCCACAACCCCACCCAAGCGCGAGATGTTGTTCTTCACGACGTCGAGACCGACGCCACGTCCCGAGAGATCGGTCGCATAGCGTTTGGTCGTGAATCCCGGAGCGAATGCGAGGTGAAGCGCTTCCCTCGGGCTCATCGATTCGGCTTCCTCTTGCGTCACAATGCCGAGTCGTTGCGCGCTCGCGAGCAGTCCCCTCGTGTCCATGCCACGGCCGTCGTCTTCGACTTCAATGAGAACGTGGCTGCCTTTCTGAAAAGCGGTAAGCACAATCGTACCGACGTTCGGTTTGCCGACCTGTTCGCGCTCTTCGCGCGATTCGATACCATGATCGATCGCGTTCCGAATCATGTGCATCAGGGGGTCGCTGAGCTCTTCGACAATCAACTTGTCGAGTTCAGTTTCGGCGCCTGAAATCACAAGATTAACCTCCTTGTCGAGTTCACGCGCGAACTTGCGCACGACGCGCGAGAGCTTATCGAACACCTGCCCAAGTGGAACCATCCTCACTTCGAGAATGCCGTCTTGCATCTGCAAGAGGTGGCGCTCAAAGCTCCGCTGCAGGCGTTGCATTTCGTGGCGCACGTCGCGCAGTTCAGGCCTGTCGCGAAGGCGCTCCGAAAATCGCGCCATCGCGGTCTTCACGATCGCAAGCTCGCCGACCAAGTTCATCAGGTGATCGAGCTTACGAATGTCGACACGCACCGTCTGGCTCACAGAACGAAGCGTCGTGCTGAGCTGCGACCCTAGGTGCTCCGGGTTCTCTGACGGTGGACGTACAATACCCGGTGGCGGAATCGTGAGCGAGCCCTGGTTCACTGAACCAAATTGCGGCGGCGTATCGCGGCGAGTCGCAGCCACGCGATGCGGTGGGCTCGCGTCTTGCCGACGTCGCCCGACCTCCTCGATGCGCTTGCTAGGAAATGCCGCACGCAAAGCCGCAATGTCGAAGCGACTGCCGAATAGAATCTCGAGTTCGATGGCATCCGGATCACTCGGTGTGCCGGTCGGGAGGTACGTAATCACCTCGCCCAGCTCGCGCGCACCCTCACGAAATGCATCGAGGCTGCTTTCGAATGTACTAATCGTGAACGCGAGAAAGATCCGATAGAGGCTATTGCCAGACTCGACATTCGCTCGCAAGCGATGCTCTTCGTAGTCGCTGAGGACCCCGAGAAGGCCTGGCTCAATATCGTAGGGCGCGATCAGCTCTCCTGAGCCAGCCTTCGATAGTCTCGCGAGGGCGGTAAGGAGCGGCTCGATCTCGCCACGCGCGAGGTGCGCACCATTTCGCTCCGCACTCAAAATGCGTCCGTAGAGATCGACCCCTTGGAACAGGAGATCGAGCGCTTCCGTCGTCAGCTCGATTCGGCCCAACCGCAAATCGTCGAGAACATTCTCCAATTCGTGACTGAGACCCGCGATTTGCGCTGCACCAAAAAGGCCCGAAAGACCCTTGAGGGTGTGCACCGATCGAAAAACTTCGTTGATTCTTGCAGCGTCGACACTTCCTCGACGAACCGATTCCTCAAGCGCCAGAAGATCGGTGCTGAGCGTGTCGATCAGTTCTTGCGCTTCCGAGAAGAATTCTTCTCGCGCTTTGTCTGCATCTGATCGCTCAACCATGGCGCCCCGGAGGTCTGAGGTGGAAAGAGTACATCATCAATCAGGCTTCGGGGTTTGCAGGTAGCATATGGGTTGTGAGCCTCAAGACCGCAGCCGCGCTCGTGATTGGCAACGAAATCCTCTCGGGCAAGATCGAAGAAGAAAACCTTGTGGTGCTCGCCCGCGCCCTTCGGCCACTTGGCGTCCGCTTGCAGCGTGTGATCATCGTCGAAGACGTGATCGACGAGATCGTCCGTGCTGTGCGCGAACTCTCGGCCGCCTATGATCTCGTCGTCACCTCAGGAGGAGTCGGTCCCACCCACGACGATGTCACCGTCGAAGCCGTGGGACAGGCATTTAGCGCGCCTGTCGTCTCGCACCCACACTTGGAAGCGATGATACGCGGGCACTACGGCTCGCGTTGCACAGACGGCCATCTGCGCATGGCGCTGGTTCCTTCGGGCGCTTCTCTCGAGACGACCAAGGACGTCGCCTGGCCGACGATTCGCATGCGCAACGTGTGGCTCTTGCCTGGCGTACCGGAGATCTTCCGTTTGAAGCTCGAGGTTCTCAAAGAGAACTTTGGCCGAGCGGGGCCAGCATTTGTAACACGTGCTGTATACACGCAAATGGACGAAGGCCATCTGCGACCCCTGCTCGACGCCGTGGTGGCCCAGTTCCCGGACGTCGAAGTGGGCTCGTATCCAAAATGGCACCACGATAGTTACAAAACGAAACTCACCTTCGATGGCCAGGAGGCACAACGCGTGAAAGCGGCTTGCGAAGCGTTCGTTGCGCTGCTGCCGGACGGCGAGCCGCAAGACTTCTCAGAATAGCGATCCCTTTTTGGATCCACGGAACGGTCCTCGCTCAACGACGATGTTCAATCGGTCGGTGCCGCGCATGACGACGAGGTTGATCTTCGTGCCGACGCGTCCACGCAGGGCGTGGGTCACCTCGTCGGTCGACATGCCCTCCACCGGTCGATCTTCGATCGAGATGAGCTCGTCACCCTCGCGAAGGCCGCCTCGGTAACCCGCCATGTCACGCGGAACCGTCCGGACTGTGACGTGACCGTCGCTCTTTCGGTGACTGAGGACCGCCCCAATTGATCCCTCCCACGACGACGCGCAGCCGAAAACACCGAATGCCGAGACCCCAATAAGTGCGCACCAACAGCAGATCCCCCAAAAGGCTCGCGTTAGCGTTGCGCTCTTGTTCAGGGGATCTGTACTATCGGAGCCATCGCAATATGCGCGGAGTTCGTTAGCCTTCATGTGGAAGCTCGTGATCGAAGACGACGAGAACAAGCGCACCAGCGTGCCGCTGCTGCGTGACTCGTATATGGTGGGACGTCGTGAGGGGTGCACCGTGCGCCTCACGGAACGTAACATCTCGCGCGATCATTGCCGCATCACACGTCGCAACGACGGCACCGGCTACACGCTCGAGGACACGACCAGCTACAACGGGGTCTACGTAAACGGCATCCGCATCGATGGTGTGCAGGAGCTCGTCCATGGCGACCTCGTTCAGATTGGCGACTACAGGATCATCCTACAAGATGACTCGGTCGGCGACGCGACGATCCCGACCGAGCCGCAATCGAACTTGAGCGCCAAGACGACGCAGCCGCTCGGCAACACCGCAAGGGCGGCGTCTCTTCTGGAGCGCCCGCATCGGTTGGTCATGCTGGTCGGTCCGACCCCTGGTGCGGAGTTCTCCCTCGAGCAACCACGCCTTTCGGTCGGCCGTGCTGAGGACTGCATCATCTCGATTAATCACAATTCCGTTTCTCGCCTTCATTGTGAGATTCACGATCTCGGCGAAGGTCGCTTCGAGATCGTCGACAAGGAGAGCGCCAACGGTGTTCGCGTCAACGGTGCCGACCTGCGACGTGGGATCATCGAAGAAGGCGACCTCATCGAACTCGGCGACGTGCGCTTCAAATTCATCGGCCGTGGCCAAGTGTTCGTGCCGGGAGCAACCGACAGTCAGCAACTGACTGCAATCGCGGATCGGCAGCTGTCCTCGCCTCCCGAAGGAGGCCGATCGTCCCTCCTTGTCCCGCTCGTTTTCTTGTTCTGCGTGGTGCTGATCGGCGCAATCGTGCTCGGCCTCTTGCTGCGTGCACGAGCCGCACGACTCGCATCGCAACCCGAGGAGAACAATCCGGAATTACGCCTGCTTTCGGAAATCAAGCAGGCGTGCGACACAGGCGATTGTGATGCTGCGCGGGCCCGACTCAATCTTGCTGATGGCAGTCCGCTTCGCGGCTCGACGCTTCATCGCGAGATCGAAAATCGGTGGGCCGAGTCGCAATTCAAGCGCGTCGAGCAAGAGCCTGATGTCGCAAAGGCCAAGACGATCGTCGAACAAGTGGAGCGCAATACGCTCGTGTCCGAAGCTCTGAGACGTCGCGCAAACGAGTGGATCGCGGCCCTCGACGGCACGCCCACGGCGACCACGCCCGACCAATTGCCATCTGTCGTCAAGGTGACGAGCGATGCAGGACGCACACAGAAATCGGATTTCGATCGCGCGAGCGAACTCGCGGTCGCCGGCTCAAAGCGCGAAGCGCGCGACGTGCTCTACCAGAAGGTCGTCTCAGGCAAAGCCTCCGCCGACGAGACTCGGCTGCTGCGCGGAATCTGCAAAGATACGGGCGACCGCGAATGCTTGAACGAAGTGAAGAAGGCCCCGCGGTAATCGGTTAGTCCCCCGACCGTGGCGCAGTGATTGAGCAATGCTGACACCTGGGGGACTAGTCCACTGGGTCCGGCTTTACGCCGTGCTTCGCTGCGTTCTCACATCCGAGCTCGACGCCCGTTGGACCGTCCTTCGTCTTGACGATCTTGAACTCGACGCGCCGATTCTTCTCCCATGCCTTCTCGTTGTGACCTGGGTCTTCAGGGCAGTACTCGCCGTAGCCTTTGCCACGGATGCGCTTCTCGTCGACGTTGCGTTGGACAAGTGCCTTGACGACTGAATTGACGCGGTTTTGCGTGAGGCGAACGTTGTTGGCGTCGGTGTCGCGTTCGTCTGCGTGCCCCGCAACTTCGACAAGCGCAAACTCGGTGTGGGTGCTCAGCGCGGTACCAACCGCGTCGAGCAGCGAAAAGGACTTGGGCAAAATGACCGCCGAACCCGTTGCAAATTGAATTTTCTCTAGAATGACGATCGTGTTGCCCTTGATGACCAACTTGGCGTCGTCAGGGCAGCCATCCTCGTCGTCGACGCCGTTAAACGTTTCGGGCACGTTCGGACACTTGTCTTTGACATCGGGAATGCCGTCCTTGTCGTTGTCCGGATCCGGGCAGCCGTCTTCATCCTCGAAGCCATCTTTGTCTTCGGGAACGTCAGGACACTTGTCTTTCGAATCGGGGATGCCATCGTGATCGCGATCGCCGTCGGTTGGCTCTGGGCAGCCATCTTTGTCGCGGTCGCCATCGAAGTCCTCTGGATCATTGGGACAATGATCCAGGTAGTCAGGAATGCCATCCTTATCGTTGTCCGGATCTGGGCAGCCGTCTTCATCCTCGAAGCCGTCCTTGTCTTCGGGATCGTCAGGACACTTGTCGACGTCGTCCTTGATGCCGTCGCCATCGCGGTCACCAATCGAGGGCTCGAAGATGAAACCCACGATTCCGCGAAAGTCAGCAGCTTCGAAGCCTGGGGTGTAGCGCGAGCCTGCTCCGAGCATGAGATAGCTGTTCTTCTCGACGAAGAGTTTGATGCCACCGATCACTTCGTTCGAGAGTCCCACCGAACTTCCGACGCCGGGAGCGAAGAGCACGGTGCCGTACGTTTCGGCGATGACGTCGAGTGGCTCGAGCACTCGGTAGGAGAGACCGACGCCATAGGTCACCCTGTTTCCATCTTTGAAAGTCCCGTTGCGCAACCCGAGCGTCGTAGCGCTCACCATGTGGCCACGGAAACCGCCGTTCAAAGCGATCTTGAACTGATCGTTATCGCCGATCCGTTTCTCAACGATCACCTGGGGCCAATAGAAAAAGCCCGGATCAGCGCCAGCGTCGCGAGGCGCGCTTGTCACAGGAACGCCAAGTTGCATGCCGAGCGCAACGCCGAGGCCTTTGTCCACGCGCAAGAGACGGAGTTTCGAGTGCAGCCCAACGAAACCGATCGTCTGCGAGTCCAACTGGCCCGGTCCCCAGCCGGCTAAGACCGCCGCTCCCGCGGGCGTGAACTGCTCGTTGCCCGACATCAAGTTGACGGGCACTGCAAGGCCGACCGTGAACCGATTGGCGATGCCGTAGTTGAACATCGCCGTGCCCTGAAAACTGTGATCAATGAGCTGCGCGCTTCGCTGACCGAGGTCGGTTACGCGAAGCAAATTGCGTCCGTAATCGATCACCAAACCGACGCTAAATTCCTTCGCGCCAATGATCTCCGAACCGTTGACGCTAAAGAGCCCCTTCGAGTCCATCGCGGGGCGAAACAGATGTGTATCGAAGCCATCACTGTTGCTCACGGGCACCGACTGCGCGTGAACTTCTCGGATTCCAAACGTGGCGAGGATCGTGAGCGCGGCAAAGGCGTGCAGCTTTGTCGGTGGTCTTCTCATGGCGGTCTCCCCTCGGTGACGGAGCTGGGCGCCTAGGGACGAAAGGCGACGTGTCGTCGAGAGTACGACACCAAGGTCTGCAAACATGCATTTCGAGCAAAGAATTCGGCGCTCGCGTACCGTTTGGGCTCATCGAATGCGTGCCCGCCGGTCTCTCTTTTTCATCGTGTTCGGAGTCGCGTTCCTCGGGTGGTCCATCCAAGCCGTCCGCGAACAGCGCAGCGGCGGCGTTCCGTGGAAAACGGGTGTCGGAGCTGCGATTTTGCTGAGCGCGGCAGTTGGTGCCTGGTTCGCATTCCGATCGGGCGACGCGCCTCGGCAAAGCCGCACGAAGCCCGGTGAGCGGGGATCTGCGCAAACTCCACCGCCGGAACATGCCGGTGCAACAAACCCAACCGACCGGGTCCTCGAAAACGGGGTATGCGCGGTGTGTGGCCGTCAGCTTGGTGCGGGCGAGCGCTTTTGCGCGTTTGATGGGGCGGAGGGCGTGCAGAGCCCTCCGTCTCACAACGCCGCCATCTGCCCACGCTGCGGACGCGGGTACATCGACGGTCGCACCGAATGTGTCGAAGACGGCAGTGAGCTCGTTCCCGTAACCGGTCGGGCTCGCCCCTCTTCCACAAATCGATCACCGAAGGTGTGCCCCACCTGCGGAAAACGCCGTGTTCGTGGCAGTTATTGTCCGCACGACGGCGACCGACTGGTCGCACTGAACTGAATCCCGCCGGTTCTCGCCCATTTCCTCAATTGTGCCTTCGGTGCGATCCGCGTACCCTCTTTCACGCAAGAGCACCCATGAAAATCAGTTGCCAGTCGTGCCAGGCCAAGTACGCCGTCGCCGACGAAAAAGTGATCGGCAAGGTGGTGAAGATTCGTTGCAAAAAGT
>JAHFDY010000148.1 GCA_023248735.1 Myxococcales bacterium | reverse complement strand
TTCGCTCACGCTCGCGCCGGTAGGCAAGCACCGCCGCGAAAACTCCGAGCGACAAACCGCCTATCGAGAAGACCCCGAACAAGGCACCCGCCGGATGTGGCGACCATCCCGCCACCAGCATCGCGCCAATCGCAACCAACGCGCACGCAAGCCCGACGATCCGCTCACCGCGCTCTTCGCCCGCCAGCCCCTTCTTGGCGAGCGACTGAGCCCGCGCAATTGGCGTTCCGAAAAAGAGAAGCGTTGCAAAGAGCGCCGGAAGCCAGATGATCGCGCCGAGAGTTGCGCCAAGGAGGGCTCCGCCAAACAGGCTCTCCAGAGTCACGCTCCCTGACGACACCATCGTCAACGCACAACAAACACTCCCGTTGAGCGCTGCTATCGGCACTGACAGCAGCCAACCCCATCGGATCGAGGACGAGCCAAGGGTTGCCCGCCACCGCAGCAGCGCCGCCCATGCACCCCCCGCCATGAGCGTCGGCACGCCGATGAAGAGCGCCACATTGCGCTCGCCAACGTGACTCATAATCGCGGTCGTTGCCGCCGCAAGCGACAGCCCAACCGCCCCAACATTCAAGTTGGAGAGCATGCGCAACGACCGAAATGCGCGCGGAACCACGACGAAGAACCGCTGCGGCGCCCGATCCATTCCAGCCCACCCCTCGAACCTCTGGTGTCATCTTGGCTGCCCCCGCTCTGCGTCGTCCAAAGAGCCCGGCGTTGGTGCTCAAAGTGTCATCCTGAGGGCCAACGGCCCGAAGGACCCCCTCCGCAAACTATCACGCGCACCAACCGATGGCGCGCAGCTCCGCGATCATGCTCACGTCGTGGTCGAGGAAGGCGCGGTTGCCTTCGTGGCCGCGCCACGTTCGTCAAGTTGGTAGACTTCTTCCGCAAAATCCGAGACGCGGTAGCCCACATTCTCCGCGACGCGAAGAAGCACTTTGCCCTCGGGACTCGCTTCGACACGATAGCCACTCACGTTTCCGGCTTCCGTGGCTTCAACAAAGCGCTTTCGCTCACGTTCGCGTAGGTAGGCAAGCGCCGCCGCGAAAACTCCGAGCGACAAGCCGCCTATTGATAGGACCCAGAACAAGGCACCCGCTGGACGTGGCGACCATCCCGCCACGACCATCGCGCCAATCGCAACCAACGCGCACGCAAGCCCGACGATCCGCTCACCGCGCTCTTCGCCCGCCAGCCCCTTCTTGGCGAGCGACTGAGCCCGCGCAATTGGCGTTCCGAAAAGGAGAAGCGTTGCAAAGAGCGCCGGAAGCCAGATGATCGCGCCGAGAGTTGCGCCAAGGAGGGCTCCGCCAAACAGGCTCTCCAGAGTCACGCTCCCTGACGACACCATCGTCAACACACAGCAAACACCCCCGTTGATCGCCGCTATCGGCACCGACAACAGCCAACCCCATCGGACCGAAGAGCGGCCAACGGTTGCCCGCCAACGCAGCCGCGCCGCCCATCCTACCCCTGCAACAAGCGTTGGCACGCCAATGTGGAGAGCAACGCCATCACCACCAAGTATTGGCGCCATGATCGCCGTCGTTGACGCCGCAAGCGACAGCCCAACCGCCCCAACATTCAAGTTGGAGAGCATGCGCAACGACCGAAATGCGCGCGGAACCACGACGAAGAACCGCTGCGGCGCCCTATCCATTCCAGCCCAACCGTGGTCGACCCGCAACCTTAGTTCCACTCATTGACGTTTTGCACCCATGCGCAGCTGCGGCGCGTCATCACGCTTCGCAGGCGGCGTGAGACCCCCAAAGAGCCCAACGTTTTCGGCCACCTCCGCGACTCTCGCTCACACGTGGTCGCGCGGCGAGTAGTTGGCAAAATCCTTGCTTTCGCTTGAAAAATCGCCCGAGCGAGACCAAGTCGAGGCTGAAGATTAAGGCACGACGACCGATCATGGTGGTTGTGGGAATGCACCCGCCATCTGAACGCTTTGAGGAAAGGGAATCACAACCACGCAACGCGGAGGCCAAAGCAGTGACCTTCGCGCTCCGAGCGCACCCGCGTCACCGGTGGCTTCAAGTGAGCCCGCCGCGTCAGGAGGACTGCCGAAATGAATATTGCCATCACGTTCCGCCAAATGGATTCAACCGATGCTGTGAAAGGCTACGCGACTGAAAAGGTGTCGAAGATTCAGAAGTTCCTCAGACATGAACTCCAGGGACAGGTCACACTCAGTTGTCAGCACCATATGCATAGTGCCGAACTCATTCTTCACGCGGGACATGATCATTTTCACGCCCAGGACACAAGCGAAGACATGTACGCCTCAATCGATCGTGTAATCGAGAAGATTGAACGCCAAATAACAAGCGCAAAGGGCCAACACTCAAAGAAAGGTGGCGAGCGTGCATCACAGCGCTTGCTTCCAAGCGTGACAGACAGCGAAGATTAATCAGCCATGAGGCTGAGCGAGCTCTTATCCCCTGATCGTATTTCGATTCTCAGTAGCGATGAGAGCTCGCTCGACAAGCACAAGCTGCTTGCTCGGTTGGCCGCACTTCTTTCCCCACACACCCAAATCGATACGTCGGCCATCGAGGCGACGCTTGTGGACCGCGAAAGCGTCCAGAGCACGGGTATCGGCGGCGGTGTCGCCATCCCGCACGGCGCGATGCCTTCCCTGACGGTCCAGTGCGCCGCGCTGATCGTCTCGAGCGCGGGCGTTGCGTTCGACGCGATCGACGCCGCCCCAGTGCACCTCATTTTTGCCGTCATCGGCCCGAAGCACGCGGCGGGTGAGCACCTCAAGACGCTGGCGCGCATCTCACGCGTCTTTCGCAATCGCGATTATTGCGTTGCGCTCGCGCAGAACGGTGATCGAGACTCCATCTATCGCAGCCTGGTAAGCGAGGATGGACCTTGAAATACGACGATCCCATTTCGCCATCGGTAACGATCAAGCCTGAGGGGCAACGCATTACCGTGCGCGAGCTCTTGGCAAGTCCAGGCGTTGCGCTCGAGCTCGCACTCGTAGCCGGTGAAGGGGGGCTCGACAGGCCCCTCCGACATCCACGCGTGCAGAAGTCGGGGCTCGCGCTGGTGGGGCACTTTCACGGCTTGGTTCCCGCACGCATTCAGGTGCTTGGCGAAACGGAGATGTCGTTCCTCGACACGCTCGATTCACCCGCGCGGAGCCGTGCGGCACGCGGGCTCTTCTCACTCGGGCTCTCGTGTGTCGTGCTCACGGGCGGCCACACCCCGCACGTCGAAATGCGAGACGCGGCCGAGGCTACGGGAACGCCGCTCGTCGTCACGCCGAGTCGCTCGAGTCGCACCATCAACGCGCTACACGCGTTGCTGGACGAACGCCTGGCGCCTCAAACGCATTTGCACGGTGTGCTCGTTGACGTTTTCGGGGTTGGCGTTCTCATCCTCGGCAAGAGTGGCATCGGAAAGAGCGAGTCCGCACTCGAGTTGGTCATGCGAGGTCATCGGCTCGTTGCCGACGACGTCGTCCGTTGCGACTGGCGTCCGCCGAACATGGTGTTTGGTCAACCTGCTGATCTATTGCGCCATCACATGGAGATTCGCGGTCTCGGCATTTTGAACGTCAAGGATCTCTTCGGCGTGACAAGCGTGCGTGAGCGCAAGCGAATCGATATCGTCGTCAGGCTTGTCGAGTGGGACGAGCAAAGCGGAAGCGATCGACTCGGTCTCGAGCCCAAGTCGTTTTCGATACTCTCAACGCCGATTCGCGAGCTCAATGTTCCGGTGAGACCGGCACGCGACATGGGCAGCATCCTCGAAATGGCGGCACGCAACGAACTCTTGCGACGCGCGGGGAGAAACGCCACGCAAGATCTCCTCGACCGCATCGATCAGCGCCTCAGCGCGTCCGGCGACGCGACGCTCGACGCCGATCGCGAGCAAGAGTCGCTTGCAGCGCCGTCAATCGACGCTATCGAGCCGCACTTCACCGAGATCAATCGCATCAGCCGTCAAAGCGATCGACCAAGCGAACGTTCTCAATCAGACGACAGCTCAGCGTGGGTCCGCTTGCCGCGCCCAGATCGGACGCCCGATGAGTGAGCCAACTGTCGTTGTCGTCGTAACCGGCCTCTCTGGCGCGGGAAAGTCGAACGCCCTCCATGCGCTCGAAGACCTCGGTTTTTTCTGCATCGACAACTTACCCACGGCGCTCGCACCTCAAGCTGTCGAGGTCTGCGAAGCAGGCGGCATGCGCCGCATCGGACTCGGAATCGACGTGCGTGTAGGGGCGTTCCTCGACACGATCTCGAACACCCTCACGCTCATAGGCCGCGCTGGCACCCGTACGCTACAGGTTCTCTTTCTCGATGCGTCCGACGAAATCCTCTTTCGACGGTTCAACGAAACACGCAGACCGCACCCGCTCACCGCGCACGATGGCGGTCGCGAGGGCTTCGCGGTGCTCGACGGCGTTCGTCTCGAGCGCGAACGCCTGTCACCCCTCCGTGCGAGCGCAACACACATCATCGACACGACAAGACTGAGCGTCCACGAGTTGCGCCGAATGGTGCTTGAGCGCTTCGGGCCCGATCACGAAGGTCTCGTGCGCATGGCGACGCGCATCGTCACGTTTGGTTTCAAGTACGGTTCGCCTGTCGACGCAGATTTGCTCATCGACGTGCGCTTTCTGACGAATCCTTACTTCGTTCGCGAGCTACGGGCACAGAGCGGCCTCGACGAGCCGGTGGCAAAATACGTTCTTGATCAGGTCGATGCGGCCGAGTTCATCGAAAAGGTTCTCGCCCTGTTACAATTTGCGATCCCCCGATACGAGCGCGAAGGGAAAAGTTACTTGACCGTCGCAATCGGGTGTACCGGCGGACGGCACCGATCGGTTGCTATCGCAGAAACGCTCGCGCCAAGGTTGCGCGCGTCATTGCAGTCGCCCATCGCCGTCGTTCATCGCGACATGCACCGAACGGCGGAAACGATGCCACCGCCGTCCACGCGCCAATCTGAAGTCTTCGTTGATGCCCAGGTTCCTATCGAAGGTCCGGGGCCAATTCCAGGGCCGAGCCCGCTTCCGAGGAGAGATCCGTGACCGATCGCGTCGTGCGAAGTTTCACCATCATCAATACGCTCGGCCTCCACGCGCGCGCTGCGACCAAACTTGTTCAATTGGCGTCTCGCTATCCGTGCGAAGTTGAATTGGCACGCGACGATCAAGCAGCCAACGGCAAGAGCGTTATGGGCGTGCTGCTTCTCTGTGGTTCAAAGGGAACCGTTATCGAAATTCGCGCGCAAGGCGCACAGGCCGAAGAGTGCGTCCAAGCCATCGGGAAGCTCATCGGTGAGCGCTTCGGTGAGCCAGACTAACGATGTCCTCCTCCACCGCGCCTCCCCGATCGGTTGCTCCCGACTCCACAATTCGTGGCTTGGTCCTGCGCGGTATTGCCGCGTCACCTGGCGTAACTGTAGGCACGGCGCTCGTACTCGGCGACGCGAAGAACGCGTTTCGCCGCAAGCACATTCACCTTTCGCGCACCGAAGATGAGGTCAAGCGCCTTTACGAAGCCGTTGAGCTCGCGCGCGCTCAAATTGTTCAAGTAAGCGAGTCGATGCAGCAAACGGCAGGGCATGAGCCGGCTGCGATCCTCGATGCTTACGTTGCGATGCTGACCGATCCGCTGCTCATGGCACGCGTCGAAGCGAAAATTCGCAAAGACCTGATGTGCGCAGAATGGGCCGTCGTTGCATCAAGCGACGAGATCTTGACTCTCTTCGCGCGCAAAGCGAACTCGCCGCAAGCCGACACCTACTTGCTCGAGCGACGGCACGACATCGAGTTCGTCAGCGACCGCCTCGTGCGAGCGCTCACGGGGCACAGCGATCGCCGGCTCGAGAATTTCACCGTACCCACCGTCGTCATCGCGCGCGATCTATCGCCTGCGGACACGGCGGGCATGGCGAAGGAGCCAGTACTCGCATTTGTAACTGAGATAGGCACAAAGACCAGTCACACCGCAATCATGGCGAGGGCCCTCGAGCTCCCCGCCGTGGTCGGCCTCAACGATGCGCTCGCCATGATTCGAACCGGCGACACCGTGATCGTCGACGGTCTCCGCGGCGAAGTGATCGTGAACCCGAACGATATCGCGATCGAGGAAGCGCTTGCTCGCTCGGCTCGGCACATGGCGTTCTCCCGCGATCTACTGAGCTCGCGCAACGAGCGTGCCGTCACGCGGTGCGGCGTGCCGGTGAGCCTCAAGGCGAACATCGAACTACCGGCAGAAGCTGTGCTCGCGCTCGACCACGGCGCCGAGGGCATCGGCCTCTATCGCACAGAGTTCATCTACATCGACCGCACGGCGATGCCGACCGAAGACGAGCAGTACGAGCTCTACAAGAGTGTCGTCGAAACGATGGCGCCGAGACCGGTGACTCTGCGCACATTCGACATCGGCGGCGATAAATTCGTCTCCACGTTTCAACTGCCTTCAGAGATGAACCCAGCGCTTGGCCTTCGCGCCGTTCGGCTCGCGCTCCGACGACCCGACGTGTTTCTGACGCAACTTCGCGCCATGGTGCGAGCGAGCGCACACGGTGACGTGCGCATCATGATTCCCATGATTGCAAGCCTTGGCGAGCTGCGCGACGTTCGTACCCTCATCGCGCGCGCGCAAGCCGAAGTCGACCTTGCGGGCCATGCCCGCGCACCGCATATTCCCGTTGGAATCATGATCGAGGTTCCCGCAGCGGTGATGCTCGCGGACGTATTTGCGCAGCACGCAGACTTCTTCAGCGTCGGGACGAACGATCTTGTGCAGTATACACTTGCTGTCGATCGAACGAATCAGTCGCTCGCGCCCCTAGCCACTGCGTTTCATCCGGCGATCATCCGCATGCTTGCGCTCGTACAAGCTGCAGCCGAGAAGCACAGTCGCCCTGTCTCGCTCTGCGGCGCAATGGCATCCGATCCAATCGCCGCGCTGCTTCTCGTTGGGCTTGGATTTCGCGAGCTCTCGATGGAGTCAGCAGCGGTGCCCGAAATTAAGGCAGCGCTCTCGCGGTTTTCGGTCGACGAATGCCGCGAAGTGGCTGGCCTCGCGCTCGCCTGCGACGAAACGTCAGATATCGAGGAAGTGCTCGCGGTGGGCTTCGCGGTGCGTATTCATGACATTCTGACCGGGGCGAGCGGTGAGCGAACGTTTGTTTAGCAGTTGCGCGCGTTCCCGCGCTTGATCACTTTCCGGGGCATGCGGCCCACAACCCAACCTTGCTCGACTTGGCGATCGCCTCATCGCCCTCGAACAGCGTGCGCTGACCCGCGTTGTCAGAGAAAATAAACGCACTCGCAAAGCCACGACGAAGAAGCTGTCGTTGGAAAAACCCAGACTCCGTCGTGTTGAGATGCACGTACGCGAGTGTTCGATCGTACTTGTCGATGCAAGTGTCGCCGAACGTGAGCCAAACAAAGTGACCAAGGAGCTGCTTCGTAAAAGCGGTGGCTTCGTCACCGTAGCAGTCGGCCGGCGTAGTGCCGTGCGCGACCTCGGGTGAATCCACACCAATGAGGCGAATGCGCAACCCGGCCGAACCGTCAACGTCAACTTCGTTGACGTCAATCGTATCGCCGTCCGCTACCCCGAAAACCTTCGCAAGCATCGGCTCGTGACACGGGTGCGGATCGGCAATCAACTTGGAGGAGTCGATCTTTGATATCGCGTTGTCATCGAAAGGAAGGGCGCCTGCGAAGGAGGAACTGTCGACCTTGCCTGCATCGTACAGAACCGCGTACGGCGCATTCGTATCTTCGACGGTTACTTTACACGCTGCGATCGCAAGCCCGAGGGCCACCGGTAACGCCAACGACAACACGAGTCGCCCCGTCCACGGAGCCCCTTGCATCACGCCTCAGCCTCCGGTGCCTGCGTCAACAGCCGTTGCGTCGAGGGTAGCGTCGGCCGCGTTCGCGTCCGTGGCGGCGTCGGTCGTGCCGCCGTCCTTGCACACGGTCACAGAGGGGTTCTTCGAACAGTCGAAGTCGTTGCAATCCACATATCCATCGCCATCGTTGTCGATGCCGTCGCTACACAAGATGTCCGTATTTTCCGAACCGGCATCCGCTGGCTTGCCAGAGTCTGGCTTGCCTGCGTCTTTGCACACGGTCACGTTGGGGTTCTTCGAGCAGTCGAAGTCGTCGCAGTCTTTGTGTCCGTCGCCGTCGTTGTCGAGGCCATCGCTGCAAAGTGCATCTGTGTTCTCGGCACCTGCGTCGGCGGGCTTGATCACGCCGCCATCGCCGCAAACGGTGACCGAAGGATTTTTCGCGCACTCGTTGTCGTTGCAGTCCTTGTAGCCGTTGCCGTCGTTGTCGATGCCGTCGCTGCAGAGCGCGTCCGTAACTTCGCAGAGCGGATTAATTTTCGTGCATGAGAAGTCAGCGCAATCGATGTAGCCGTTGCCGTCGTTGTCGATGCCGTCGCTGCACTTCGCAACGGTATCCTCGGTCGCTTCTGAGCCTTTGCAATACGCGGCACCAGGCCCGGTCTTGTCTTTGGAGCTGTAGCAGTCCTTGTCGAAGCAGTCCTTGAACCCATCTCCGTCGTCGTCCTTGCCGTTCTTGCATAGGTCGAGCGTGTTTTCGACGGGTCCCGCGGCGGGAGAGTCGCCACCGCCACCATCAACCAGCGTTCCGCGATCAGTTGCACAGCCTGTGGAAGCAGATGCCCAAACGGCGCCCGCGCCCAAAACGATACCCAACGAAACGACGGTCAGTCTCATTTGCTCTCTCCTTCAGCCCCGAAGGCGCGGGTCATAGCGCACTTGCCACGCGCAAGCATCGGGGAATCGCCCCGGCGCGGGACTGTCTTCGAAGATTGGACGCGACCCGCACACGTTTCGTTGCTTGACAGCGATAGCCCCCCGTGAGGTACACGGGCCACCCGTTTTTCGTTTTTGTACGGAGGAATTTTCAGTGCCCAGCCCACTGCGCATCGCATTTGACGCCGCGCGCTTCGCGTTACTGTGCGGCACGTTCCTGTTCGGCGTTCGACTCGCTCGCGCCGAGATCGCAAGCACCGTCTACCTCAACGGCGTCGCGTCGCCCGTGTACTTCAACGACGGCGACAGCTTCCGTGTACTCGACGGTGACATGTCGGGCACAAAAGCGCGGCTCGCCGGTTACAACACGCTCGAAACGCACGGCCCCGTTCACCAATGGGGCGGCTGGAACGCAAAAGAGTTGTACGCGATAGCGAAGATGGCCACGCTCAACGCGCGACGTGGCACGTGGCACTGCGAAAGCGATCTTAGCCGCGACGGATACGGCCGCATCCTCTGGTTCTGCCTCGACCTTGCGCGCGATCAGATTCTACACGGCTTTGCCCATGCGATGGCCGTCGGCAAAGATGTCGGCCATCCCGTCCTCCTTGAAGCCCAACGCGAAGCGATGCTGGCGCGCCGCGGCATCTGGGCAAAGGGCACCCCAACCTTGATGATGACCTCCAACCACTCCATCGCCGAAAGCACGGGCGAGGCCATGGGTGAAAATTACAACCGCCTCGTCTCAGTCGTGGACGGTCACTCTGAGAAGATGGTCCACGAAAACCGGTATGGCGAATGCGAGAACGTGTGCGCAACGGTGGATGCACCAACGCGCGAGGGAGCGCTCCGTGTGCTCGGCAAGTTGCGCGAAAATGGTGAGACTGCGGCGGTCGTCAAGGGCGTTGCCGACCCGCATCTCGTCAGCATCATTAACGAATTTGCCCACTTGAAGAAGATGCCGCACGTCTTCAGAGACAGCGAGCGCGCCATCGTGGAGCGTCACTTGAGCGCATGGCTCGCTGACGGCGCTTTCGGCCCGCTTCAGAAATCGATCGCAAGTTGCATGCGCTACGTCAGTTTCGCGATCCGCTATTCGGCGACCGACAAGCCGGAGTGCCTCAAATGGTAGGGCGCAGCCTCTTCCCCGAAATACTCAACGCGCGCCGCATCGTTACGCTCGTCGTCGGTGGCTTTGCGGTGTCGTGCGGCAATTTCTTTTTTGAGCGTCCGCTCAACGCGAAGGTCGGATACGAAACCGGCGATCAGAACTGCAGCGACCTCTACGACAACGACGACGACGGCCTCTACGATTGCCAAGATCCCGACTGTTGGGTGACCTCGTCGTTTTGTGGAGACATTGTTCCGACCATTGACCAAGACCCGCGCAAAGAAAATACGTTTGCACTCTGCACGGACCAAATCGACAACGACGACAGTGGACGCTTTGACTGCGGTGATACGAATTGCCAAGCGATTGCCGAAGTCTGTTGCAGCCGTGAATTCACCAACGAGCTCTGCAGCGACGGCATCGACAACGACCAAAACGGCTTCATCGATTGCAAGGACTTCGGGTGCGCAAAGGGCAAGTTCGTCACCGTATGCTCCGAGAATGACGACAAGAGTTGTTCCGACGGCAAGGACAACGACGAGGACGGCAAGACCGATTGTCAGGACTCCGGGTGCGCGAAGGCCACCAATTGCAAGCCGAGAGCTTGCGTGAAACCGGACCCGTGTGCAGGTCCCGAGCAAACGCTTGAGTTTTGCAGCGACGGGCTCGACAACGACAACGACACGTACGTCGATTGTGACGACAACGATTGTAAGAACTCCACCGACCCCGCTATCGCCGCGCACTGCAAGCCAAGCGGCAAGACGGAGTCGAGCGCCGCGGACTGCAAGGACGGCAACGACAACGACGGCAACGGTTTCGTCGATTGCGACGACTTCGGCTGCACCAAGAGTCTCGACGCTGAGGCAGTGAAGTACTGCGAACAGAAGGCCGAAAACACCTACGCAAAGTGCACCGATAAGATCGACAACGACGGCAACGGTTTCGTCGATTGCCAGGATTTCTCGTGCAGCCAAAAGCCGCCTGTCGACCCGAATGACTCGAGGAAGCAGGCCTGCCAAGAGAGCCTCGGCACTGCGGAAGAAGCGAACCGCAAGTGCAGCGATGGCATCGACAACGATAGCGACGGTTTCATCGACTGCCTCGATTGGGACTGCAGCTGGAACCCACTGGTTACGGTCTGCAAGGGCCGCAAAGTTTGTCAGTAGTATTCGTAACTCTATTTGTTACCAAAGTCAAAAGGACGTCTCGATGCGTAGCCATTGGATCGTGAAACTTGCGGTGTGTCTCTTCGGTGCAACGGTGTCGGTGGCAGCACCGCGGGTTGCGTTCGCGGAAGCTGCACCCGCGCAAAAAGAAGCGCCCGCACACACCGAGAAGGAAACAAACTGCACCGACCGCATCGACAATGACGGCGACACAGTGGTCGACTGCGCCGACGCCGATTGCTTTGAGGATCCTGCGTGCAAGCCAAAAGGGCAGCCTGAGTCGACCACGTCCCTTTGCTCCGACTTCATCGACAATGACGGCGACGGCGCGATCGATTGCGACGATAGCGACTGCGCGAACACCAAGGCCTGCAAAGGTTCGTGGAAGGGCGCCGGCACCGCAGCAGCCCACACCCAGCCGGATCTACCAATGGATCTTCCGGAAGAGGGTCAGGGCGTTAACGTCGAGGAACTCATCGGAAAGTACGGCGACAAACCCGGTGAGAATTCCGACGAAACTTGCAGCGACGGCATCGACAACGACGGCGATGGCAGGACCGACTGCGCCGACTTCGGTTGCCGCTTCGACCCAAGCGTGATCGTGTGCCAGCCGAACCCCGGCTTCCGCTTTTCGGTCGTCGCTCGCGCTTCGCACACCTACTTCGTCGAACGCCAGGTCAACGGCGTGACGCGCAAGGACGAAAACGACACCAGCTTCGACCTATTGCAGCTTCGTGCTCTCGGTCCCATTCCTGGAATTCAGAATTCGTTTTTTCTTCTGAGCATGCGCGCCGAACGCACGCCCCGCCTCACGTTCGCGTTGTTTCAAGTGCCGCTTGGAAAGAGCGGTCACTACATCCAGGTCAACAGCGGCGGAGGCAATCTCACCCCGAGCATCATCATCTCGGCGTCGAAGCAGCTCTTCCTCGATCCACCGTTTTATATGGCGTCGGCCTTCGAGCAAGGCAACGGAGCGGCCGCAGAAGTCGGGGGCCCGATCACGTCCAATCGCTTCCTGCAGTATCGCGCATTTTTTGCGGGAGGCTCAGGGCGCCAGAACGGAAACGTGGGAGGCCGCTTCTACACCGACGACAACACGAACTTTACGTGGACCGCCGGCGCGCAAGTTCAGCTTAACTTCGCTGGGCACTACAGTCGCTTCGACAGCCCATTCCTCTACACGCCCGTTCCACTCACAGCTGCACTGCTCGTGGGAGGCAAGTACGACC
>JAHFDY010000147.1 GCA_023248735.1 Myxococcales bacterium | reverse complement strand
GAAGCCCGCCTCAAACAGCGCGACAATGCGAAACGGCTTGATGAGTGGGACGCGGGAGTTCGCGGTGTAGGCTGACCCGACGGTAGGCGACATGATTTGAACGCAGTCCCCGATGTGCGCATCGAGTTGCTTGGCGAGCACCGTCCCGATGATCGCGCCGGGGAGAGAAGCGGCTCCCTTTGGAGCAGCGCACGGATCGGGATCGGCCTCGTCCGGAATTGGATCGTCAACGGGGAGGTCACCGCTTGCGAATCCGCCGTCGGGCGTCGCGTTGATCTCTTTCGCCTCGCTTGGCGCGATCGGCTGCTCGTGCGTACTCGCTGCGCCTCCCTTTTTTGGGCGCTCCTGGCTTGCTCGACGCTGTCTGGCTTCCTCGACCGAGCGACGAATGTCATCCATGACCGACCCTTTGTCGTCGAGGAGGTCGTTGTCGCGGTCGGGGTTGCGTGTGCCCGGGGGCTTGTCCTCTGTGATGGGCAGTGCGTGCTGGGCGCGCACGGGCGGTGTCGCGCCGAGAACGCGAAGGCCAGGAAAGCCGGCTTGGACGTACCCTTTGGGTTCCACGATATGTTTCGGCAGATCGAGTACGGTCGCAACGAGCTCGGGATCGACCCCTTTAATGAGAACGCCCGTGGCGATGCGCTTGCCGTGGCTCACCATCATCGGGTCGATCACGAAGGGCGCAACGCCGGTCACGCCGGGAACCTCGCGGCAGACCTCCATGATGCGGCGGTACTCGCGAAAATCGATGGAGTATTTGAGTACGAGGACGTGTGAGTTAACGCCCAACACCTTCTCGCGAAATTGTTCGAGGAAGCCCCCTGTGACGGCCATCGTGGTTGTCAGAAGCGACACCCCAAGCGTGACTCCGATCAGCGCCAATGTCGTACTAAACGAAATGGAGAGCTTGTTCCCGCGCGCGGGGCGCAGGTACCGGAGTGCGACAAGGGGGGCGTAGCCTTGAAGGAGCCACCGCAGCGCAAGCAAGAGCGCAATGAGGGCGAACGCCCACACCCCCGCACGTAGGGCCGGGTTTGATGCCCAAGCTGCGCCGACCTTTTCAAAGAAACCGGCCATTCGTGGTTCAGATACCACGACGCACGCCGTCGGTGCGAGCGGCGTTGGTTTTCGGCCTGGGTAGGCTAGCCTTAACATTCCAGCGCTAGCTGGCCGTAACAGCCGTTTCGACCTCGCCATGTCTGAACAAGAGCCCCTAAAGCTTGCGACGCTTGCGCCTTCGGAGAGCGCGTCCGGCATAATGGCCGCGGCGGCGGCCGATCCATTTATCGGTAAAGTGATCGATGGTCGTTACATTATAGAGGGTGTTTTGGGCGAGGGCGGCATGGGCGTCGTCTATCGCGGGCGCCACAAGGTCATTGAGAAGCGCGTCGCCATCAAGATTTTGCGGGATGACATGGCCAAAGACGCCGAAATTATGGCTCGCTTCCTACAGGAAGCGAGGGCTGCGTCAGCCATCGGCAATCCGCACATTGTCGACGTTTCCGACTTTGGCCAGCTGCCGGACCGGTCGACATACTTCGTGATGGAGTACCTCGATGGGCAGAGCCTCGCCACGGTTCTTGCCGCACCGGAGAGGCCGCTTCCTCTCGATCGCATTCTGCATATCGTCAAGCAAATTGCCCAAGGTCTTGGAGCCGCACACGAAGCCAACATCGTTCATCGCGATTTGAAACCCGACAACATCATGCTCGTGTCGCGGAGCCAAGAACGTGATTTCGTCAAGATACTTGACTTCGGTATCGCCAAGGTAGGGAGCGGCGCAACGGCGAAGACCAAAGCCGGCAGCGTATTTGGAACGCCTCACTACATGTCTCCTGAGCAAGCTGCGGGGACGGCTGTAGACCAGCGCACCGACATTTATGCTCTCGGCGTCATTCTCTACGAAATGGCTTCTGGTCGGGTGCCATTCGATGCCGACAACTTCATGGGCATCTTGACGCAGCATATGTACAAGGCGCCCGTTCCAATACGAGCCCTCGTGCCCGACGTGGGCGTCTCGCCGGGGCTTGAGGCTGTGATTCTCAAGTGCCTCACCAAGAAACCTGAGGGTCGATACGCATCGATGGGTGAACTCCAGGAGGAGTTCGAGCGGCTTCTGCGCGGCCAAGTACCGAAAGCGGTCGATGAGCTGATGGCGAGGTCAGGTGGGTTCAACGTGCCCGCTGATTACTTCCGCACCTCGGGTCTTCCGATGCCCGTTCCCGCAGCCCCGCAAGATGGGCGGCGACCACGATGGCCCATGGTCGCTTTCGTCGTAGCGCTGGCCGTTGGCGTTGGCGTTGGGATGGCCTTCATCATCGCAAAGGGGACGCCGACACGGGCGCAGCCTCGGGCGACCGCAGACCCTGCCATCACGTCCGTTGCGTTGCCGGTTCCGGTTCCGCCGAAAGTCGAAATCGTCAAGAAAGTTGTCTTGGTGAACGCGACCCCGGGTGCGCACGTGGAACGCGATGGTCGCGATCTCGGTGCTGTGCCGGTCAACGTTACTCTCGACGCCGATGAACGCGTGAAAGTGACGTTGTCACTTGCCGGGTACAAGACCGAGTCGGTCGAGTTGACATCCGAGAAGGCCAAAGTCGAAATTTCGTTGACCCGCGCGGCGGCTTTGCAGGGCACACGGCCACTTCCTCCACCGAAGGACCCCCCGCAACCCGTCGTCGTCGAACCACCGGTAGCGCCGCCGAAGGCGCCGCCGGATGATGAGCAGGGGCGCCTTGAGCGCGCGTTAAGAAAGGGAAAGTAAAGTCATCGCCTTCGAAAGCGCCCGTTGTCGAGCGCGAATGCGACGCGTTTCGCGGGTTCCCATGGCGGCGGTAGCGGTATCAGATCGGTGGCAACTTCTCCGGTTGCGAACGACGCTTTCGTCCAACCACGCGAGGTGCCGGCGATCAGCGAGACACTTTGCTTCGAGAAGGAAACGGATGCCTCGTGTAGTCGCTCACCCTGGGAGCGCTTCGTTTCGATCCAAAGGACGCGTTCGATCATGTTGGTTCTGAGCGCGTAGATCGCGAGTGACTCAACGACGAGCGGCGGTGTCATTTCGTCAAGTGAGTGAACCAAGGTGACGGCGATGAATGCGTGCGGCAAACCTTCGAAGCGTCTGAGTTCGACACCCTTGATTTTCGACTTGCCAATGCCGCCCGGACGAACGCTGAGAAAGCCGCTTCCGTCGCGGAAGTGCTCGCCGACGATGATGATCTCGCCTTCGAGGACTACGACGGTTTCGTTCTCGAAGCCCTCGGCCAAGTCGCCCGACAAACGAAATTCGGGTCTCGTAGTGGAGGGCATGTTCTTGGCGCGAAGAAGAAGCGCGACGGCATCTTCTACCGGTGCCGGCTCGAAGGGCTTTTCGGGTTTGAGGTCAATCTTCGGTTGGGCTGGTGATGGCTTCCTCTTTGGCGTCGCTCCCAGTTGCGTTTCGAGGCTGAGTTCGCTCCCATTCCACCGGTAAACCGATTTCGCGTTTGCTTCGCTCACCCAACTCAGGTCGCCCGGGCCATCGCACCGAACGGATGGTCCCGTGACGGTCACCTTGTCGGATTCAAGTCGCAGGTCGTTGCTGCAAGCGCCAAACTGGACCGCGTGCTGAAGGATGACGCGGGGCGTTGGTGCCGATGCGTCGATGAGCGTGCGCGAAACGACGTTGCCGCCTCGGGTTTCGCGAGTCTCCTCGACGACCAGCGTGGGCTTGGTCAAGAAACTGAACTTATGCGCGGAGAGCGTAACGTGGCCGCTCATGGTCCGAGAGAAGTAGCGCGTTCCGTCGAGAAAGGCGTGCCCGACGATCCACAATTCGTGTGCGACGATCTCCGCAACTTCAAGCTCGGGTCCGCCGCCAAGGTCGAGTGCAAGCGCGCCCTCGGGTTTCGCACGGTCACGCGTTTCGGGCGAAAGGCGTTCCCAAGCGGCGAGTTCGGGTTCGCTCGGAGCCCAGATGTCATCGCGGCCCAATGCGCTTGCGCTCGAAGTGCCCGTCTCCGCATCGTGGTACGTCGCACTCGCGAGAATGCCCACGCGTGGTTCGCCGTTCTTGGTCAGGTAGCTCCAGGGGATCGACGCCTCGATGCGGTAGCCACCGTCGAATGCAACCTCGACAATTTTTGAACCCGGAACCTGATGATTCAAGTGCTTGACCTGTCCCTCTGACTCGCCCGGCTTGCCCGCAAAGAGGGCGAGGTCGAACGACGTGCGCTTCTGACCCTCTGCGGATCTTGCAGAGGGTCGCCCCGCGTGGAGCTGGAGGCTGAGGCTCAGATAGTCTTCGCGGGTCGTAAACGCTTCTGATCGCGTAAGGGTTGTGTCGCGAATTTCCGCCGCGACGTAGAGCGTCTCGTTATCGTAAATCAAGTTGACCGACGCTTCCTTGGCGCGATCGCTTGACCTGTACTTTGCAGGGACAAGCGGAGGCCATTCGGCAAGCATGCCGTCGAGGGAGACCTTGCCCCGCGTGCGACTGAGCGACAGCGTGGGGTATTGGGGCGCTTCGTGATCGTGGTCTCCGGGTTTTGCACTGAGAGTGTCGATTTCGCCGAGAGCGTGTGTGATCGCTTTGGCGTTCTTGGCCGTGTCCTGCCGCGCAGCGTGAACGGGATCATGTGGGCTGCCGCACGCGACGGAGGCGAGGACGAGTGAGGCGAACACCCCGGTGAACTTTCGTTGCATCAGCCTCAACCGTAGTCGAATTCGATGCTTGCGGAAGGCGTCAAGGGTGTCGTGTGCGCACGTCACGCCGGGCGCCTACGCAGGAGATGGGAAGCGAGCTTTGAGAGTTCGACGGCAGGAACGACGAGAAACGCGAGTCCGATAAGGACTAGCCACTCGTTTGCTGGCAAGGGGAACGTTTGAAACACGCCACGGAGGCCCGGTACGACGACCGCGAGCAAGTGGATCAATGTGCTGACGACCAGGGCTGCGAGAAGAGGCAATGGCACAAAGGGGCGCATGCTGAGAATCGATTCGGAAGGCGACCGGCAACTGAGCGCATGGAACAAGGGACTCAATGCGAGAAGCGAAAACGCAACCGCACGCGCTTCTTTCGATGGGTCGCCGTCGCCGTCGTCGAGCCAGCGCATGCGGTAACAGACGAGTGCGGTCGCCCCCATGACAACGCCAACGAAGAGCATACCCAAGTACTCGCGCGTGCCCAGTAAGCCGTCCGCGTTCCTTCGCGGGGGCTCCTCCATCTGGTGCTCATCGGGTGGGTCGACGCCGAGGGCGAGCGCAGGGAGGCCGTTCGTCACAAGATTGATCCAGAGGATCATCAGCGGCGTGAGCGGTGGCACCGACGTGAACGAAGCGACGAAGACGGTGACGAGAAGGCCAGCGTTCGAAGACAGAAGAAAGAAGATGGCCTTCTGAATGTTGCGATAAATGGCGCGGCCTTCGCGGATGGCGTCGACGATCGTCGCAAAGTTGTCATCTGCAATGACGATGTCGGCGGCTTCGCGCGCGACGTCCGTTCCATCTTTGCCCATGGCGACGCCGATGTGGGCCTCACGCAACGCGGGTGCGTCGTTTACGCCGTCGCCTGTCATGGCAACGATTTCACCGCGTTGCTTCAGTAACTTGACGATTCGGAGTTTTTGCTCGGCCGATACGCGCGCAAACACACGCACCCGATCGACGCGTGCGAGTGCATCGGCGTCGTCGAGCTTCGTAAGCTCGGCTCCGGTCATGGCGTCGGCACCTTCAGACCAAAGCCCAAGTTCTTTTGCGATCGCCATTGCGGTCAGCTTGTGATCGCCGGTGATCATCACGACGCGAACGTGGGCCCGATGGCATGTTGAAATCGCTTCCTTGACACCGCGTCGCGGGGGGTCGGCCATTCCCACGAGACCGATAAACGTCAAGCTAGCCTCGATGTCGTGTGCCTCAACCGCAGCGCCTGCGCGGACGCTATGTGGTTCGTCGAGCTCTCGCCTCGCGATAGCAAGAACGCGCAGTGCCTTCGCGCTCATCGCGTCGCCAATGGCTAGCAACTTGTCGCGCGTTTGCAGGTCGAGTGGTCGCGACTCACCCGCTTCATCGACGTAGCGCGTACAAAGGTGCAGAAGCACGTCCGCGCTGCCCTTGGTATGCACGACCTCTCGTCCACCATTGTCGAGCGTGACGATCGTCATGCGCTTGCGATCGCTGTCGAAAGGTAACTCGCGGAGTAACTTATGCGACATTTCGAGGGACTCTCGTGGCAAGCCGCCCTTTGCCGCGAGAGTGAGAAGCGCTCCTTCGGTCGGATCGCCAACGGTTCGCCATATGCCGCCCTCTCGTTGCTCAAGTTGGGCGTTGTTACAGAGTGCGCTTGTGGCGAGCAGATCACGCAAAACGGGCGACATGACGTCAACTTCCTTGCCTGTATCGTCAAGAATGTTGCCTTGTGGAGCGTACCCGACCCCGGTCACGTTGTAGTGGCCGGCTGCGTAAACCTCCCGAACGGTCATTTCGTTTTGCGTGAGGGTGCCTGTCTTGTCGCTGCAGATGACGGTGGCCGAGCCAAGTGTCTCCACGGCCGCTAGTTTGCGGACGATCGCACCCCGCTTGGCCATGCGTTGCATGCCGAGCGCAAGGGTGATGGTGGTAATCGCGGGCAGGCCTTCGGGAATTGCCGCGACCGCGAGGCTCACGGCTTCCAGTAGCAACACCGTCCAACCGCGATCACCCCGTACCATGCCGCGCGCGAACAGAAGTGCCGACAGCGCGAGGCAGCCCCAGAGTACTTTGTTGCCGAAGGCGTCAAGCTTCACTTCGAGCGGCGTTTTTCTGTCACCGCCGGCCTCGCGAATGAGGCTCGAGAGACGGCCGAGTTCCGTCTTCGCGCCGATCGACACGACGATTGCGCGCGCCTTGCCGCGTACCACGCTCGTTCCGACGAAGAGCATGTTCGATCGGTCACCAATCGTCGCGTCCTCGGCCACCCGTGCGAGCGCATCCTTGCTCGCAGGGACGGACTCTCCCGTTAGCGATGACTCCTCTACTGCAAGATCAAGCGCTTGGAGCAATCGCGCGTCGGCTGCAACGGCGTCTCCCGCTTCGAGCTCGAGCACGTCGCCAATCGTCACGAACTGGGCGTCGATCACAGCGACCTGATCGTCTCTTCGAACACGCGCCTTCGGCGTTTGCAGCTTTTGAAGAGCGTCCAGCGCGGCTTCGGCGCGCACTTCTTGATAGAATCCAAGACACGCGTTCAAGAGAACGATGAGCGTGATCGCGATCGTGTCGCCGAACCGTGCGAGTACCGATGCGCTGTGTCGCGTTAGCCCTTCGATGAGGGCGATGATCGCCGCGCCCAGGAGCGTGAGCACGATCGGATTGGCAAATTGCTTGACGAATTGAAGGAGGCGAGAGGGTGCTGGCGGCGACGGGAGCGCGTTCGGCCCGTATAGCTCGTAGCGGCCTTGGGCCTCAGCCTGAGCGAGCCCGTGTGCGGCATCGCCGCCGAGCGCTCGCAAGACCGTTTCGGCCGACCGGGAGTGCCAGCCGGGTACCAATGGTTCAGAGCCTTGACCTTCGCTCGAAGCCTCAGCCAAACTTAGCGACCCTGCTTGCGGGCTTGTTGTTGTTCTGCCTCGAGTTCTTCGAGCGCTGCGGCGAGTTCGGCTTCCTCGTGCGCGCGGGCCTGGGTTTGGGCATCGGCCTGAGGTTGAGTTCCAACGCGGGCCTTGACGGCTTCTGCGGGGGGCGGCGGCGTTGCAGCCGGCGCGAGCCCCATCTTTCGTTTGAGCGCTTCGAGGTCGTCTTCCGCTCCGGCCGATCGCTCAAGCTTCGAAAATTGCGAGGCGAGAACATCGCCCGTGTACTCCTCGGCGAGGTCAGATTCGGCTTCGGCCTCGGCCTCGATTTGGTCAATTTTCTGTTCCATCCGATTGAACGTCTCGAAAGCGCTCTGATCGCGAAGGCCGTGCATCGTCTCGTGAATCGCCTTTTGCGCCTCGGCGCGCTTCTTACGCGCGACGAGCACGTTCTTCTTGCGCTTCGCCTCCTCGATCTTGTCGTTCAAAAGGCGCAATGCCTGTTTCAGCTGGTCGACGTTCTTCTTGTGTTTGTCCCACTGGTCTTTCAGCGTCGCTTGCATCTCGTCGTGCTGTCGCTTGCGGGCGAGTGCCTCTTTGGCGAGCTCCTCGTTGCCGGCGCGAACGGCGACCATTGCGCGCCGCTCCCACTCCGTGGCTTCAGCGGTCTCGGCCTCGTACTGCTTGTAGAGCCGCTTCTCGTCTGCGATCGATGCGGCGACTTGTTTCTTCGCTTCGATGAGCTGCGTGTTCATGTCGAGAACGATCTGGTGAAGCATCTTTTCGGGATCTTCCGAACGGCTGATCAGATCGTTGAGGTTCGACTTGATGAGTTGCGCTAAGCGGCTAAAAATTCCCATGATCGTTTGCCCAATTCGTAGCAGTTGCGGTTACTAGGTGCAGTTGCCTGAGATGGTAGCGCCTGAAGTTAGCCGTTGAGATTGTGGAGTTCGCGCGCTTCGCGAGACAACGCGACTTCGATTTCGTCAAGCACCGCAACCAGTTCGTTGAAGTCGAGGTTCTCGAGCTCGAGAGCTGCCGAGAGGACGATGCGCTGCCCTTCGAGCCCGTAGGCGGAATGGAGCAGCGATTGTGCGTTCAGTTCGAGCAGGCGGGTAAGAAGCTTGACGTTGCTCGCGTTCTTGATGTCGCCGATCTCAGCACGAACAACGACGATGGGAGAGTCGACGCGGACGGCGACGTTTGGCAGCCCCGCTCCGGGGTTGAGCCAGTAGGTCGACGGCGTTCCATCGAGAGCAGTAAACGGCTTTTTGTAGCGGAGAAGATACGCTTCGACGTCCTGTTCAGTTTGCATCGGGAAGGCCAGGGTAATGTAGCGCTCGAAAGAGTGATAGGCTCTCCCGTGAAGTGGCGATCAGTTCTCCGCTCAAGAAGGGCACGCTGATTGGTGGCCGCTACAATGTTCGCCGCCTGATCGGCGCGGGATCGATGGCCGAAGTATATTCAGCCACCACGCCAAAAGGCGAGAGAGTAGCCCTAAAAATCCTACACGAATCGGTCGCCGCCGACGTGGAATTGGCGTCACGATTTGCACGTGAGGCCAAGATTCTCATGCAAGTCGATTCGCCATTTGTGCCTCGTGTGCTCGCCCACGGCATAGACGCCGGCGGTCGCGTATGGATCGCGTTCGAACGCTTGCGGGGTGAGACGCTCGAAGCCCAACTGAAATCCCGCGTAAGGTTGCCGCTCGAGGAAATGGTTCCGATCATTGACGGTGCGCTTTCCGGCCTCATCGACGCGCACACCGCGAACATTGTTCACCGCGACATTAAGCCGTCGAATCTGTTCATCACGCGGGCGCCGAACGCAGCCGGCTCGCGCGTGAGGGTGCTCGATTTCGGGGTGTCGAAGTGGCGTCCGCCCGACAGCATGCGCGAGGTGACCCTGACGGCAGCGGGCGACACGCTCGGAAGTTACGCATACATGGCCCCGGAGCAGGTGTCCGCTTCGCGGATCGTGGACGCGCGAGCGGACATCTACGCACTCGGGGTCGTCCTGTGTCGGTGTCTAACGGGTCGCTGTCCATTTTTCGCGCCCACGCCCCTCGCGCTGTTGTCGCTCAAGGTCAGTTGCGTCGCGCCGAGCCTTTGGGCCCTCACCCAAGAAGAGTGGTCGCAACCGCTCGAGCACTTTCTGGCGCGCTTGCTCGCACGAGACGCGGACGAACGTTGGCAATCGGCCGCGGAAGCGCGGCAAGCGTGGCGCTTGCTCGACCCGCTTGGGGAAACTCCTGGTGGGCCGAGAAGCGCACAGGGCATTGAAGTCGATGACGACATCACGCTCGTCGATCGTGGACGGGCGTAGCTACGACGCTCGCCGAATTTGTGTGGTTGAGGAGGTCTCGTTGATAGGATGCGTCAATCGTGGATGCGACTGTCGTTGCAAAGGGGCGCGTGGAGATTCGGGGGGGCACGCTCGCCGTTGCCAAGAGCAAGACCACGCCCAAGGGCAGAGCCCCGCACATCGAGGTCGGAACCGAGCCCGTTGTCGTCGGTCGAAGCAAGTCCTGCGGCGTCGTACTCGATGACGCGAAGGTAAGTGCGGTGCATGCCGAGTTCGTCGCGACGTCACGCGGTGTGCGCGTTCGCGATCTTGGCTCGCGCAATGGCGTGTTTGTTGGCGATACCCGCGTGGGCGAAGTATTTCTAACCAAGAAGAGTTACATATCATGCGGCGACACGCTCCTCGAGTGCGTGCCGACGATTCCCGAGACGGTACTGTATTCGAACGAGCCTGGCTTCGGTCCGATCGTTGGGGCGAGCCCCGGCATGCTCGCTGTATTCGAAAGGCTCACCAAGGTCTCGCCAACTGATCTAACCGTCCTCGTCACCGGCGAAACCGGGACCGGAAAAGAACTCGTCGCGCATGCGATTCATCGCGCCAGCGATCGCGCGAAGCGCCCATTCGTCGTTGTTGACTGTGGGTCAATTCCGACAACGCTTGCTGAGAGCTCGTTGTTCGGTCACGAGCGGGGCTCATTCACAGGAGCGATCGACAAGCGCACATCGCCCTTTGTCGAAGCCGACGGGGGCACGATCTTTCTCGACGAGCTCGGCGAGCTGCCTGCCGATGTGCAGCCCAAACTGCTGCGCGCCCTGTCCGAGCAGCGCATCAAGGCAGTGGGATCGAATCAGTATAGGACCGTGAACGTTAGGGTCATTGCGGCGACGCGTCGCGATCTTGCACGTGAGGTCAATCTAGGCAGTTTTCGGAGCGACCTCTACTTTCGCGTCGCCCAGGTGCGCGTTGAGTTGCCGCCGCTCCGCGACCGGATCGGCGACATTCCGCAGATCGTCAAGAGCATGCTCGAAGACCTTGGCGAGAGGCGTGCTTTCTCGCGCGTGATGCCAGACTCGCTTGAACGCCTGATGCGGCACGACTGGCCAGGAAACGTTCGCGAGTTGCGCAACGTGGTCGCCGTTGCTCTGGCATTTTCGAAGGACGGCCCTATCGACCTTGCGCTTCCCCTGTCGTCGATGGCGTCAAGCGCAACAGAATCGCGTGCAACGGGTGGCAGGACGTTTCAGGATGCGAAGCGTGAGGTCCTCGGCAGGTTCGAGCGCGAGTATTTCACTGCGTTGCATGCAGAGTGCACGGGCAACGTGAGCGAAATCGCCAGGCGTTGTGCGATGGAACGAGCGCACGTCCGAGGCTACTTGCGAAGGCATGGGGTCGGCGACGTGAAGGCCAGGAAGAGCTGAGCATGATCGCGCGCATCGTCGTGCTTGTGGTGTTGCTTGCCGCAAGCGTTGGAGCGTCGCCTCCGGGCCTCGAGAGATGGGCGATCGCCGGCATTTCCGCGATGGTGCTCGTGGCCTATTTTCGTGCGTGGCGAGCGCAAGAGAAGTTGCGGAAATGGATGCGTGAGGCTCGCATCGACAACGTACTTGAGAGCTTGCGTGCCCAGACAAGTGGTCAAGACGAGGGCGTCTATCACTTGCTCTCTGCGACCGCACTGGCGGCATTCGGATATGTCGACAAGGCTCGACACGCGCTGCTTCAGCTCGAGCGATCGCCGGTTGTTCGGAGCGCGCTCGAGCAGCGGCTCATCGCCGAGGTCCTTCTCGACGTGTTCGAGGGCTCGCGTGAAAACGCACAACGAAAGGTCTCGTTGCTCGAGGCCCTTCCCGTGCCGCAGGGCATGATAGACAAGAAAGTTGCCCTTTTGCGTCAGGGGATCGCGTCCTTCGTACGTGCGTTTTCGCACCTCGCCGAGCCCGGCGACGACGCTCGCTTGCGTGGCGCTGAGACAGCAATTCCATTGATTTCATGGGCGATGCGCTACGCGCGGGCGATCGTTGCTATCGATACAGGGCGTGCTGCCGATGTAAAAGGCCTTCTCGAAGGGGCTCCCGTATGGCCTCCGGGCAGCGCGTACCACGAGTACCACACTGAACTACTTTCGCGGGTCGGCTCCGTCTGATTTTACGCGCTCAGAACGGGCGCTGTTACACTTGCTCACATGGGCGTGGCGAGCGGCGAGGGAAGCACTTCGAGCATGCGCGTTGGGCGCAGCATCGATCTTCCTAAGTATGAAGTGCTCGAAGAGCTCGGGCACGGTGGAATGGCGACCGTCTTTCGTGCGCGTGACAGGCGCTTGCATCGTGATGTCGCGCTTAAGGTGATCCATCCCCATTTGCGCGATTCACCGGAGGTAGCGCGACGCTTTGCCGTGGAGGCGCAAGTCGTCGCTAAGTTGCGACATCCAAATATCGTCGAGGTCTATGACGTTTCGGATGAGACCGAGAGCGAGCAATACC
>JAHFDY010000146.1 GCA_023248735.1 Myxococcales bacterium | reverse complement strand
CCCTGATAAAGCAAGAAAGGCGACCCGAAGGGATCGCCTTTACTTGAATAGAGCGGGAGAAGGCCCGTCGGTTGCAGCGCAACCGACCACAAACAAAGTAAATCCCTGATAAAGCAAGAAAGGCGACCCGAAGGGATCGCCTTTACTTGAATAGAGCGGGAGAAGGGATTTGAACCCTCGACGTCCACCTTGGCAAGGTGGCACTCTACCACTGAGTTACTCCCGCAATAGAGCACGCGTTTGTGCCATAGCGCACCCTCGGGCGTCAACGAAAAACGGAAACGCGGCGACTTCGCGATAGAGTCATCCAGACCCGGATGACAGAAGCGCTCGCCGCATACCGTCTCTGCAAGCAATTTGGTAACGTAAAGGCGCTTGACCAAGTGACGTTCGTCATTCACGGCCCGGCGCTCGTGGGCATCTTGGGGCCCAACGGATCGGGTAAGACCACGTTGCTCGACATCCTCGAAGGCCTCAGTGATCCCACGTCCGGAGAGGCGCGCGTTCTTGGTCAGCCTCTGTCTCCCTATCCGCGGCATCGCGTTGGTGCAGTCTTGCAGAGCGAGTTCGTGCTCGATCGCATCACGGTGCGTGAGTACGCACAGCTCTTTGCGGCGCTCCACAACGTGCGCGATGGCGAGGCACGCATCCTCAAAGCCGCCAACCTCGAAGCGCGTGCGAACGTTGCGGTCGAGCGCATCTCGGGAGGCGAAGCGCAAAGGCTGTTCATCGCCGCGGCAGCCGTTCACGATCCCGAGTTGCTGTTTCTCGACGAGCCGACGGCGCACATGGATCCCGAGAATCGCGAGCGCATCAAGATGTCACTTTCGGCATTGAGCAAGTCGCGAACGGTCGTGATGGCAACGCACGATCTCGACGAGGCTGAGGCGATTTGCGACCTCGTGCTCTTTCTATCAGCCGGCACCGTTCGTGCGATCGGTACGGTCAAGGAACTTGTAGAAGCTGTTCCGGAGCCTTCGCGTAACGGGTTGCGGTCTGCGTACTTTCACTACTGTGCGACCAAAATCGACGCGCGCGGTGACAAGCAAGGGGCTGGCCCATGAGAGGATTTTGGATCCTCACGCGTCTACGCCTGCGTGGCACGTTGCGTACACCCACGAGCGCGGCATTCGTGTTTCTGCTGCCGCTCGTGTTGCTCCTGGTCGTCGGATTCATCTTTGCGAACGGGCATCCCTTCGAACGTCCGAGCGTGATCGTTGTTGCGTTGGCGCCCGCTGACGGGTTGCGTGCGGATGCAATCACACAATCCGTCTCACAATCCTCTGCAGAAGTGCGAATCGCGCGAGCGTCCAACATTGAGAGCGCGATGGCGAAAGTGCGCACACGCGAAGTGAACGCGGTCATCGTCGCGACGAGTCCTCCTCAAGTGCACGCCGGAAATCGCGATCTCATCTTCGCGCAGGGTCTTCTCGCAACACTCGATTCGCGCGCTGGCACGGTAACCCCCGTAGTGACGTCGCGGTGGACCTATGTCCACTACTTGTTTCCGGGAATGCTCACGTTCACAGTGCTCGTGTCGGGGCTGTTTGGGCTGGGCTACTCGATGGCGCGCTATCGGCAGAATTTGTTTCTCAAGAAGCTCGCCACGACGCCCGTGTCTCGTGCAACGTTTGTTGCATCGCAACTCGCTGCGCGCACGGTTTTGGTGCTTCTGCAGGTTGTTCTGATGTTGGTCGTCGGCCACCTCGTGTTCGAGTTGCCGATGAGCGCGAGAGCATCGTTGTGGCTCGTCACGCTCTCTACGCTTGGGCTTCTTACGTTCAGCGGAATGGGTTTCGCCATTGCGTGCTTCGTGAAGTCAGAGTCACTTCTCGCGGACGCGATCAACGCTTTCACCGGGCCTCTCGTCTTGTTCTCCGAAATATTTTTCCCGCTGATCGATCTGCCGAAGCCGCTGGTGTTCATCGGGTCTGCGCTGCCCTCGACGCAGATGGTCCGGCTTGCTCGATCCATCCTTTTCGACGCCGACGTTTCGACGATCGCGCTCGCGCAGGGGACGGGGATTCTCGCGCTATGGGCGGCGCTGTTTTACTTGGTTGCGCTCAAGCTCTTTCGTTGGCACCGCTGAGAAAAAACAGCGCAATACGTTCCGTTGTAAATGCGCCCGCCGACATGAGCGCGGTCATCATGACGAGATAGAGAGGGTGGGAAGTAAAGGTACTTTCCCATCCCGGCTGCACCGCAAACGCGAGGTTTACGTTGTGTTCGGGCCTCGTGAAAAGGCGTGATGCGGCGAGCAGCGCGAAGTGACACACGACGACCCAACGCCACGTGCGTGGTGGCCAACCCAAGCGCAACACCGCCAGCACGCCAACGAAGAGTCCACCAATGTGAGTGAGGATCGACGTGACGGGTAGCTCATTTTCCATCAAGGCTGTGAGCAGCCAGAGCGGCAAGCCTGTGGTGAGCCAGGTTGTGGCGATGGCGACAGGCCGCGGCTTTCGAAGCGCGCATCCTACGATGAGGAACACCTGAGCAACGTTGCAGGGCCACCAGAGTTCATCGAGCGTATGGCGATCGACGTAGCGCGTGATGAGTGCGACGTAAGAAGCGAACGGCAAGAACGCGAGTGGCCAAATACGGCGTTGCGCGCGCAAGGTGAGATTACTCACGCCCTAGCACCCGCATCAGCGGTCTCGGGGCGTCGCCTCCAAGCTTGTGGCGTTCGGCAAGTGCGCGCAGTTCGTTGACATGCTCTTGCAAGACTGCACGCGTGGGTCCTTCGCCTTGCGTCGCGCGGTCGCAGAAGAACGTGCGGCATCCAAAGGGTCGGTCGGCATAAATAGAACAACGATTGTCACGATTAAGCAGGGGGCAGATGCGCTCTCGCCGCGGATCGTTCGTGAGCGGCAAGGCGTGCTTTTTGGCGCTCGGCATTCCGCCGCGCCTTGCGATGGCCCGTTCTACCATGGCGATCTCGATCGATGTCACGTACGGCTGTCGTCCTGTCACACCGAAACGGCAACATTCGGTTGAACTCGGGCACGTCCAGTCCGCGTAGTGCGCGTCGATGCGAGCGTAGAGAGCGCGAAGCTCGCCGACCAGAGCCTCGTCGTTAATGGTGCCTCCCATAGTTACCTTTACGGGTCTGCTACGGGCTGCGAGGCGCATCCGAGGTCACGAGTGTGGGCTCGCGGCGGTGCATCGGGTGCTTGCCTTCGCGAATGCGGATCCATGTTCCGTTCGGAGCATTGCTTTCGATCGTTCCGCTAAAGGCGTGCGCTCGCGTATTGTCCTCGGCCCACTGCGACGTCTCGTAGGTGCCGATCATGCGATACAGGCCTTGGCTCTCGAAAGTCTCGCGAGGGCAAATCGATGACAGCGCTGCCGCAAAACTGACCTTACCTTTGGCGCCTAGCGTTGAGTAGAACTCGCGCATCGGATTCGTCTTCATTGTGACCACGTCGCAAGCGAACGTCCTTCCTTCGGGGGTAAAGACGGTGAGGCGCAGTGCTTCGGGTTTGAGGCGAATATGCTGGGCGTTCTTGCGCTGGTTCTTGAGCGACACCTGAAGAGGCGCTTCGAACGCCGTCGCGACATCGATCGTCTTGCTGAGTTCCACGGCGAGAGGAATATCGTGCGGACTCGGGGTTCCCTCCCAGCCGTTTGCAACCACCTCGCTCGGCGCAGATACGATTTCCGCAAGTGGAAAAGCCGTGGCGTCACTCGGATCACGCACCACCGCGAAACCCTTGGTCGCGACCTTCTTGGGCTTGCTGCCTACGCGCCCGACGAAGCCGAGTCGTGCGACGACGATGGAGTGCGGTGCGAGGGCGCCATGTTCCTTCGGAGTGAAGCAAAGGAAGCGCGCGTCCACGTTCTCTTTGTAACTGCTACCGGGTGGAATTACGAGCTGGCGAGCGGCGTCGGTGCTCGGGCGGATGCCAACGGGCAAGTTGCACCGAATGGTTTTCGGTCGGGTGGGGCGGTGCTTGAGAGAGACCTCGATCATCGGAGTGATGTCGAGCGCGAGCAAGTGCGCGTCGGCGACAAGCGTGAGGGGAATGGTGTCGTTATTGGTAACTTCAACGGATACAAAATCGGCGTTCACGCTGACGGTAAGCGCGATCTCCGGTGCGCGCAGTTTTGGCTTGTCGGGGCGATGCCCAGCTGCTGCGTGAACCACCATGAGCGCGAGAGCCGAAGAGACCATGAGCAGATGATACGTCAGACGCGCGACTTTGTTTTCGATCGCGGTTTTGGCGGCCGAATTGTCGGTGTGCCCGCGTTGAGGAGCATCGCGAGCGGCATGCTTCCGACCACATTGCGAAGGCGTTGCGCGTCCGACCCGGGGATTGATGTTGAGCAAATGAGTCTTGCGTGGCCCGCGTCGCGTTCGATGCGGAGCGAACCTCGCTTTATCTCGGAGCGCTTGACAACCTCGCGCATGCCTTGAAGCACGCGCGGGGCGATCGCACCGCGTCGAACCACGAGGTCGCCGTCGACAATGTCGCCAACGAACACGGTGATCGCGCGCCTTGCGGCGAACCAGAGTCCGAACAGACAGACGAGCGTGACGGCGACATAAATGAGCCCGTCGGACATTACGTTGTCTCCCGGTGCATAGGATCCGGCGCTTCCGCGCCTCGCTTAGGTAGTGGCGGAAGCAAAGTCACGACCCTCGGAGCGCCTCGAAGAGTTCGAGGTCGGGCAGTGCGATGACGACGCGGGTCTTTACGACGCCGATATCTTCATCTTCCATGATGCGACAGAAGGTGAGCCCGTCGTAGAGGGCTACAGGTGCGGCGCCGATGGATGCCGCTTCATCGCGCGCGCCCGAAAGGACTTGTCCCGCGGTCATGAGCCAACCGGCTTGCGCGGGCCCATAGTGGTGCAGCGTTCCGCGAAGATCGCTCACGCGTTCGCGGCCGATTTCTCGGCCGTCTTTGCGAATGACGATTGCCGTACGAATTTCTTCGCCACCTGCTTTGTGGATACCTTGGAAGTGCGCTTCGCCGCCTGGTGCGCCGGGGCGGCGAACCGTGCGAAGCTGGCTGAGTCCAATGCGCTCGAGCGTGAGAAGCGCGAGCTCGAGAAACGCGTTGCCGGGGAGTTCCTGCACCTTGCGGAGCATCGATCGACGGGCTTGCTCGCGATAGCGATCGACCGCCGCAAACGCGTCTTGTTCAAGTCGCGCGAGGTCAGGTCCAAGCATCCAATCCGTCGGCGCGAGGCGATTGCCCGTACCGAAGCGGAAGCGTTGACGCAGCCCTTGTGCTGCGCGGCGCGTGTTGTCGGCGCGCGTGCTCGCAGCCACTTGGATGCTCGCCGTGAGTGGATCACCAGACAGCCGTCCGCGGCGCATGAGTGCCTCGGCCACCGCGCGGAAGGGAACAGGTCCACCACCGCGTTCGAACGAGCTCAGCACGATGGCGATCGCGTCGGCGAGCTCACGCCCGGCCAATTCGTCGCCGTCACTCAGTGGAATTTCGATTCCGGTTGGTGCGCCGCCTGCCATGATTTGCTGACGATCGCGAACCATTGGGCGCGGAGGGGGTGCGAGAGGATCTCGCGTGGGCTGTCCTTCTGGAGCGCTCTCGCCGTCAAGGGGAGCCGGGGCGCCGTCGAGCCTAGGCGTTGAGGCGCGCTCGAAATCGCCTCCGCGTCCACGACGACGGCGACGACGACGGCGACGACCTCCGTCGGCTGTATCAAGAACGGGTGACGAGGCACCCGAGGCGCTTGGGGCCGCCAAAATAGGCTGATCGTCATCGTCTTCGTCGTCGAAGAGATTCGCCCCACTTGCCGCCAAATCCGCGCGGAGCGCGTCTTCACCCGAGAGGACGGGCGCGAGGATCTCGTCGTCGTCATCGTCGTGGCTTGCGGATGCGGCTTCGTCGGCCTTCGACGCGGCCTCAACTTCGAGAGCGTTCACGTCCATGTCGGCCGAAGACGTTGGCTCCGCCGGCGGGCCGCCAGGCGCTTTCTTGCCGTCCTTGCCCCAGTCGCTAAGGCCGAAAACGCCAGGCTTGATCCGAAGGATCAAATTGTCGTCGTCGTCTTTCTTGATGAGCGCCGCGAGGCGTGCACCCATGGTGACCTCGGGGCTCTTGCCGACATGGCTGAGAAGGTTCTTCTCAATGGCCAGTTCGGTAATTTCTTTATAGTGGAGCGGCTTACCTGCGAGGCGAAGCACCTCGGCTGCAGCTTCGGTAAACGTCATCGTGCGTTTTCCTTCATTTCGGAGGCGTCGCCAAACGCGCTCCGCAGATTCATGTGGTTTTCACACGCATGGCGCGTGGGATGGGCGAACAGTCAAATACGGTGGATGACGAGCGGAGTGCGCTGCGACGCAAAGTCGTGCAACCTCGTTCCGGACGTCTTCTTTGCTATATCGAGCCTCATGTTGGGCGTCAACCGAAGATGGAGAGGGCACTTTTTGCGCTATTTGACGCTTGGGGGCATCTCACTTGGGATTTTCGGCTGTGGATCGCCCGCCGGGCCAGTAAATTCGGACGCGGGCTTTGCGCCCGACGGGTCGAGCTCACACGGAATTGGCGGGTTTTCCTGCGCGCGCATGGGTGATGTCTCCGGGCGTGCGTACTGCGAAACGACCGTCTCTGGCGTGCAACTGCGGTTCGCCGACGCACGCGCGCCAGGGCCCTCGAGTCTCGTCATCTATCTCCATGGTGACGGAGCACGCGCCTACACGAGCGATGGCGCGATGAAGGCTCTGCTCGCGTGGGCAGACGCCAATGGCGCGCGCGTGCTTGCGGCCCTTGCGCCGAACGGCTGCGCATGGTGGCAGAAACCGTCGCACGTGTGCTCGGCAACGATCGAAGAGCGCGATGACGCCGGTGAAAATGCGGTCGCGCTTGATTCCGTTTTTCGCGAACTCAAGGCCCGCTACGACATCAAGAACGGTCCCGTGTTCTTCTATGGGTCCTCCGGTGGCACGATCTTCTTGTCTCGATGGTTCGTGCCACGATTCGGTGATGCGTACCCTGGGGCATACGCGATGAACTGCGGCGGCGACGCGCCCGCGAAATCTGAATTCATGTGGGACGTTGACAGTGCCGCACGTCGGGCCGACACGCGCTTCTACTTCACATATGGCGATCGCGACTTTCTCGCCGATGCCGCGCGCGCAAGCGTTGCTGCCTACGCAAGCTTCGGCTTTGCCACGGATGAGAAGGTCATCGCTGGCGCCGATCATTGCGCGTTTGACGCGCATGCGCGATCGGCCGAGGTGTTCACCCAATACTTGAGTGCGAAATGAGCGCAGTCCCCGAGAATCAGTCAAGCTATTTGATAGCTGCATTCTACAAATTTGTCTCGCTGCCCGATCACCGTGACCAGCAACGATTGCTTCTCCAATGCTGCGATGCGCATGAAGTGCGGGGCACGATCCTGCTTGCGAACGAAGGTATCAATGGAACGATTGCAGGCCCTCCCGACGGGGTGCGCGCAGTTCTTGCGTTCTTGCGGCGTGACCCGCGACTTTCAGACCTGACACATAAGTCGTCGTACGCCTCGCTTCAGCCCTTCTCGCGCATGAAGGTGCGTTTGAAAAAAGAGATCGTGACCCTCGGATTGCCCGAGGTCGATCCGAGTCAGATGGCGGGCACGTATGTGAAGCCCGAAGACTGGAACAAGTTGCTTGACGATCCTGAGGTCGTCGTCGTCGACGTTCGAAACGACTACGAAGTGGCGATCGGGACATTTGAGGGATCCGTCAACCCGCTTACCCATAGCTTCTCGGAGCTTCCGGGCTGGGCGCGACGCTCCGCAGTGCTCAGGGAGCGCGACGGGAAGAAACCGAAGGTCGCGATGTTTTGCACCGGCGGCATTCGCTGCGAGAAGTCGACGGCCTTTCTACGAACCGAAGGGTTTGGCGAAGTTTACCACCTCGAAGGCGGCATTCTGAAATACCTCGAGACCATTCCACCCGAGGAGAGCCGATGGCGGGGCGAGTGTTTCGTCTTCGATGAACGCGTGTCGGTGACGCACGGCGTTGAGCCAGGTCGGTACGAATTGTGTCGCTCATGTCGTCACACGCTGACCTCGAACGATAAGATGTCTCCCCTGTTTGTGGCCGGCGTGAGTTGCGCTCGATGTTACGACCACACGACGCCCGAACAGAAGCGACGCTTTGCGGAGCGCGAAAAGCAAGTGCTGCTCGCGAAGGAACGCAACGCGACGCACATCGGTGCGCGCATTGGCGTGAAACGGTCGAGAAACGCAGAGAGCACGGCGTTACCCGTGCTGTATTCGTTTCGCCGCTGTCCCTACGCGATGCGTGCTCGTTTCGCGATCGCGGTGAGTGGTCAAGCTTGTGAACTTCGTGAAGTGGCGTTGCGTAACAAGCCACGCGCGCTCTTGAACGCCTCGCCAAAGGGGACGGTGCCTGTGCTTGTCCTCGCGGAAGGCAGCGTGATTGACGAGAGCCTCGACATCATGCGCTGGGCGCTCGAGCGAAACGATCCCGAGCGTTGGCTCGCGCTGCAAAGGGAGTCGATCGACGCGATGCTCGCGCTCGTGGGCGAGTGCGATGGCGATTTCAAATTCCACCTCGATCGTTACAAGTACCCGATGCGCTACGAAGGAGCCTCCGACGCCGAGACCCACCGCGCGAAGGGTCAGCAATATCTCGCTCACCTCAACATGCGACTCGAGCGCGCCACGTACCTCTTTGGCGAACGCCAAAGTCTCGCTGACATGGCAATCGTTCCGTTCGTGCGTCAGTTCGCAGAGGTTGACAAGGCGCGGTTCGCCGCGCAGCCGTGGCCCCATCTTCACGCGTGGCTAAAAGTGATCATTGAGAGCTCTATTTTTGGGCGCGCGATGGAAAAGCACGACCCATGGGTGCCCGGGCAGGAGCGTGTCTTGTTTCCGTTTGCCGATGCCTAGCAGTGGTTAGCCAGCTCGCTCCCACGCAACCTTCGCGTCGATGCCTAACTTGCGAAACCGTGGCTCGTAGTCGCGCTCGAAGGTGCGGTGCAAAATTTCGCCGTAACGCTTTGGGTTCATGAGGCCCCACGCCCTCTCGATGTCGCTCACTTCCTGGTCGATTGTGCCACTGTCGTACGCACGTCTGATGCGCGCAAAGAAACCAGGGAGCTCTGCCTCTATGATGGTCAAGTAAGTTGCCGAATCGGGTTGCTCGAGCATCCACCCGAGCGCGATCCAACCGAAGTCGCGATGTCGCACCTCGTCGACGAGCACGCGATCGAGCAACGTTCGTGCTTCCGGTACCGTTGCGTGCTGGCGGAGCTCTTTGAAAAGAGGCACGGCGACGGTTTCGCCCAGGCAGAAGACGTCGACGATGGTGGCAAGCACATGAATCTCGAGAGGGCGACCGTCGATCGGCGCACCGATGCCAAGGGTCTCTCGCTCAAGCCTTGGCCCCTCACGGCCGCCGGCTGCGACGTAGGCCGCGAAACTGAGCTCGGCGTGAACGATTTCATCGTCTGCGATTCGTAACCCTTCGTGGATCAAGTCTGGGGACGCACCCATTCGCGTAAGCCAGAGCGTTAGTTCTTGTGTGATCGCGCTCGATCGGTATTCGGCCTCGACGCGCCGCAGCCATTCGCGCGTAACGGAGTTTGGAATCGACATCGTAAAGTACTTTTCACGCAGCGTGCGCCAGACGCAAGGGGAGAGGCCGCTCCGCACGATCCAAGAGTTAGTCGCTCGCGTTTTGATCCTGCGTTGACACAAGCGAAAGAGTAAGCTTGGGCCATGCTCGCTCGTCTAACGGTGTTCTTACCGCTCTTTCTCGGATGCGCTGCGACTCCGGAACCGAAGCCACAAGCTCCGCCGCCGGCCCCTGTGTCGGCGGAGGAGGAGAGCGAAATGATGATCGTGGAGAAACCACGGGCGGTCGCGCCCGAAGACAAACCGAGTTCCGCTCTGGAACCCGCGCGGATGTCGAAGAAGCACGTGCCGCTCGTCGTTGCGCCATCTGCGACGCCCGCGACGCCTAAGTGATCGTCGTGGCGCTCGCCGATGGCTGCTCTGTTCCTCCTAGCCCCCCAGCTATCGGCATTGCTTAATCACTGCGCCCCGGTCGGGGGACTAGAATTTGAGCTCGACGCTGAGCGACAACGGCACGACGTACGGCATCGTCTTGTCGATAGCGAACGTGGGCATATCGGCGCGGAAGCTGACGTCGAGCCCAACGGTCTGCGAGCGCAAGAATGAGATGCCGGCCTCGAGGTGCGGCACGACACCAAACGCCGCTCCGGAATAGACTTTCGTCGAGGCTTGAAGGGTGATCGGGTCGTATTTTGATCCGCCGTTGAGCCACATGCCGTACATGCCGAGCCCGGCGCCAAGATAGGGCGAGGTCTCGCTGCTCGAAAAGTTGTAACGGCCTCCCACCTCGCCGCCGAAGAGGCCTGCGTCGACGAGCCCGAGACGGATGCGCCCTCCCAGCGAAAAGTGATCGGTCTCGTACCAAATGGGCACGCTACCCACAGCACCGCCGAGATTCGCCGTGGGCACGAACATGCCGCCGATGCCGATGCCGGCGCGCACGTGGCCTTTGTTCCGCTTCTTGACCTTTTGATTCTCGCCCCCGACGGCGTTGGTGGCGGTTTCGGTTTCCTCAAGAGCCTTCTTGCCGACCAGAGCCTCAGCGAGTCGTGGAGCCGCGACGGCGGCTTCCTCAATTCCGTTGATTTGGAGCTCACGACTGTCGATAACGCGGTCGCCTTGGATGGCTTCGGCGACGAGATAGGTATTGCGACCGAGCTTGCGAATCTTGATGCGATAGCCCCTGTCCGTCGGCGCGGCCGCATTGCGCAGTTTCGAACAGATCATTTCGGCGGCCGTTGTGGCGTCGACGTCTTCGGTGCCGGGGTGTGAGCCCAAGACGCAGCCGCCGGCAACGGGGACGTCGCCAACGGGTGCCGCTGGCGTCGGCGCGACGTGCGGTGCGTCAGGGGGCGGTAGCTGTGGCTCAGCCGCGAATGCGAAACGGGTTGAAAGGACAAGGGCGGCGGTAAGGGCTGTGTAGCGGGTCATGCCGAGTTCATAATGCACCGCGCGTTCCATGCCAGGTGCGGTGCGCTAAGCGGCGCAAATCGTGGGATTTGCGGCGCATCGAGTTGGTCCGGTGTGAACGGCTGTTGATGCTTGGTAGGACGGTGCTTGTAGCGAAGGTGCTTACGCAGCGGCTGAGCTCACACAATCCGTAGGCTGCGCCCCACAAGCACTTCATTGTGGCTGCCCGTTCGGTACCCCTGGAGGTCGAGTGTAATGTAACGGTAGCCGTAACGAATTGACGCGGTGGCTATCGCGTCGCGCAGTTCGAACGCGCGGGGCATTTCGTCACTTGCAACCTCGATGCGGGCAAATGCACCACCGTCGGTTCCATTTGCGCTGCCGAGCGCGTGAAAGCGCACCCGTACCTGCTTGAGGCCAAGCGCGTGCAACTCGGCTTCGAGGCCGCCAATTTGGGCCAAACGCTCTCGGGTCACTTCGGTGCCGTAAGGTAAGCGGCTTGACAAACACGCTGCGGCGGGTTTGTCCCACACGGCGAGGCCGAGCATCTTTGCAACCCGTCGCACGTCGTCTTTCTTCATCCCCAACTCGACGAAGGGACTGCGGACGCCGGCGTCTTTCGCCGCTTGCAAGCCAGGCCGATAGTCTCCGAGATCGTCCAGGTTCGTGCCGTTGACCACATACGCAAGGTGCCACTCTTCGCGCTTCTTGGCGCTCACGGCGTAGAGCTCGCTCTTGCAATAGAAGCAGCGATCGGTGTTGTTTGCTTGGTAGCGTGCGTCGTCGATCTCGTGCGATTCGACCAATTCGTGCCTCGCGCCGATCTGTTTTGCGAGCGAGATGGCCGCTTCCTTTTCGAACGGGGCCAAGCTTGGGCTCACTGCGGTCATACCGATTGCGCGCTCGCCCAGCACTTCGTGTGCGATCGCGAGAGCTAGGGCGCTGTCGATGCCACCGGAATAACAAACGAGGGCGGAGCCCATGTCGCGGAAACAGGCGCGAAGCGCTTCGAGGTGGGAGTCGATAGACCGCATCCGATTGATGAGTATCTTACCACGCATGTCGGATCACAGGACCGTTCTCTCGTGGAAGCGCACAACCTCGGACTTTCGATACGCGACGTACGTGCGTGATCACACGCTCACGTTTGGCACCGGACACTCGCTTCAGGTGTCTGCAGCACCCGAGTACAAAGGCAACCCGTCGTTGCCCAATCCCGAGGAGATGCTCGTGGCGGCGCTCTCGAGTTGCCACATGCTCACGTTCCTCGCGGTTGCGGCGCGTGAGGGCCTTGTCGTCGACTCGTATGACGATGACGCTATCGGTGTGCTCGAGAAGAA
>JAHFDY010000145.1 GCA_023248735.1 Myxococcales bacterium | reverse complement strand
CGATTCGGCTAAGTCAACGTCTCGTGAAGCCGATGACCTTCGGCCAGCTGCTTCGGCACTTCGCGCCTGACTACGTGCCGCGTCTTTACCTCGAAGCGGAGCGGCACTTTCGTCGGCGTGAAACCTCTGCCGCACAGGCTGGTTTCGAAGCCATCGTCGCCAGTCACAATCCTGAAGAAACAAAGTTCGCGAAAATGGCGGCAGTGCGCCGGGCTCAAATCAAGAAGGGGCTCAACTATCTCGGTGAGTCTGACAATGTCGTTCGACGCGAAGACCTTCCGCAACTGCTCAGTGCCCTCACTGAGCGCAACGCCAACCTCGGCGTCTTTGATCTGAAGAAGACGATGCTCAACGTGGCTAGCCTCAATTGGCAACTTGCCGCGGATGGTCTCGCGAAAGACGAGAAGGTCTTACAGGCCGACAAGGCAACTGCAGACGCCGAAATCGAGACCGCCAAGCTGCGCGTTTCGGCAGCCAAGGCACACCTCGCTAGCGCAAAGAACAAGTACACCAACTTTCAAAACTTGGTGGCTTCGTGGAAGCAGAACGCGGACGAAATCGACAAGTTTGCAAAGGCCGTCAAGGACAACAAGACCTGCAACAAACCAATGAGCTTCTGGGACAAGCTCATGGCTTTTCTTGGCCCGTTTATCGATATCGGAAAAGCGTTGGCGAACGCCTTCAGCTTCGATTTCAAAGGAACCTTCAGCGCTCTCGACGCAGCGGCCAAAGACATCGACAAGGCGGTGGCCGCGGTGGACGCCGTGAAGAAGGGGATTTCAGTGACCGCTTCATCGGTCGATACGATCACTTCGAGCATCGACGCGATCAAGAAGAACTGGAACCCTGCGTCGATGGCCCTCGGGAGTCAGTCGATGGAGAACTATTACAAGGTCTACACAACGATCGACGACATTCCAGGCAAGACCGCAAAGTGGCACGGCGAAGACGGATGCTCAGGTGAATGCTGCTGGCCCGCGAAACCGATGGCGCCTCCGTCCGAGTTTGAGAAACTTGTTCTCGAGATGAAAAACGCGTCAGAAGATATCGGACCGCTCTATGACGACCTTGAGGCCGCCAAAAGCGAAGTTCAAGTCGCGCTTTTGAAGAAAGCGGCGATCGAGGTCGATCAGGAACTGACGGGCGAACTGAAGGGCAATACGCAGAGCCTCGCCAAGACGCTCGCCCCACTCAAGTCGAAGAACGAAGAGTGCGCAAAAACGAAAACCAAGTCCGCGACTCTCGAGAAGGAGTGCGCACAGAATAAGGCGACGTTGCTTACGCTCGAGCCAGGCGTGGAATCGAGCGTCGAGCAACTCTGTCGCAATGGTCAGCGCAAAATCGATAGCCTTGTGCGTCTTGCCTACCGCGCAGCGCAGGGGCTTGCTTACCTCGATTTGAATTTCGACAACACCGGCGGCACTTTCTCAAGGGGAACCTTTTGGACGAAAGCTCCCTACAAGGCGGGCTCGGGACGCAGGTTTGAGTCGGGCCGGCATCCGCAAGTTTCCCTGATGCCTGGCAACGCGAGCGGCCAGCCTTTGACCTTCTCGTCCGAAGCAAAGCTTCATCCGAGCAACTTCAAGTTCGACTTCAACGTTGATGACGACGGGGCGATGGATGAACTCGACGCGCTGATCGACCCGACAAAGTCGCCTGCGCAAAGCATGGCGACCGCGCTTAGTGGTGTAAAGGCCTTACTCAAGCCCGTGACAAAGCACACGGTAGTGCTTAAAAACGGTGTTGACCCGCCAAACGCAAGCGTGATCTCGACTTCGCTCGACTACTTTAAGGCGACCGGACAAGTGCGTCTCAACATTAGCAAGAATGCGTGGACGATTGCGGCATCGCCAAATCGCCTCGTGGGGATTGGTGTGATCACGAAGGGAAAGTCTGACCTGAGCCTTCGCGTGACTCGCTACGGCGCTAACATTTATCGGTTCGGAGACGACGCTTCCATTCAGTTGCCAATGGCAAACATCCACGCTCCGATTTGTGACAAGGAGCTTCAAAAGAACTGCAAGACAGCCAAGCCGACGATGAACGTCTTTGACCTCTTCTCGCAGCAAACTTCGAGCGTTATGCCGTCGCCCAACGCGATCGACTCACAGCTCAATCCGTTGTTTGGTTACGCGCTCGAAGGCCACTGGGCCATCGACCTCAACCCTGAAGCGGCGGAGACCAAGAGCAAGACACCAGCCGCCTTGTTATCCTCCGTTGCCGAGGTGCAAGTCGAGTTCTATTACTTCACGCAATGACTTGATCCGCGATGCGATTCATCACCGCCCATTGGCATGGCCGCGTTCGCGATGCCGATGCGCACGACTCGTAAGAGCGACTCGTCGGAGCACGACAGGCGTAGGCCCGACGGTCGTTAAAATTGAAGGTGGCGGTTGGACGGTCCCGATCGAAAGATTGGGGTGCCCATCTCGGAGTGCAACGATGTTTGGCCGCGATAGTCGGTATTGCGGCGGTGCAGCCCATTGCGATCCTCCCGACTCAAGGGTGATCTAGGTTAGCGCGGGCGAGCACCATGCTTGTGCTCTCTTGGCGAGCCACCATTAGGCCGTCGTCAGAGTCGGCGATGCTCCGCAATGCGCGCCGCGGTATGCTCAAACGATGCTGAGACAGTTGTCCATTGTGGTCCCCGTCGTTGCGGTTGCATGCTCTTCTGAAACGTCAAATAACTTGACTGACGGCGCAGCGTTCACGGATGGTGCGGTTGCCGATAGCGGCGCGACTATCGATGCTGCGGGCGATGCGATGGTCGACGCGCCGCCCGGTTCGATAACCCCCTTGGCGCCGGGAAGTTCCCGTGTGGTCTACGTCAAGGTGAGCGGTGTCGGCAAGGTCGCCGTGAAGATCGAAGCGCCGAAAACTGCACGGTATGGCACGAGCACGGGCGTCGTCATGAGCACCCAAACGTTCTTCACCGGTAGGACTGGCGAGTTTTACCAGCTCGACGCTTCAGCGCTTGGCCTTGTACACGTGTCGTACTTGTGGCCCGGATGGGACGACAAGCAAACAGGTGCCAAGAGCGATGGCACGCACGACTACGGCGGCGAGGGCGACATCGCCGCGTTCGGCGAGATCATGGCGTTCGTTGCCGGATCCGGCACTGACGATGGCGGGAACACGTTTGCGAGCCACCTACCGTTCACGATTGAGAACAACAACATCGGTCTCTTCGCGTTTTCACATCCCGGCATCGCTGCTACCAACGTCATGGCGCTCTATGGAGAAAAGTTCAGCAAGTTGACGTATTTTGTAGGCCGCGAGAACCCAACCTTTGACGCCGAATCGACGGTCGAGCTCGGCTACTACGCCAACGCGGGCAAGGGCGACGCAGTCCTCAATCCTCTATACAATCCGAGCAAATGGACGAGCACCGGCGTTGCGATAAGTTACAGCAGCATCCGCTACGACTCGGCGCTGAGCGTGCCGTATTTTGACCTCGACGGAGATAGAAAGGTAAGCGCGGCTGATCATCCGCTCGGTGATCGCATTCCTCAAATGGCGGGCAAGTACTACTACTCGAGTGCTTTGTTGCATGCGCTCGAGTCGTCAGGAACGTTGCCTACATGGCCAACGACGCTCGCAACGGCGGCAGACGCCGATGCAAGATGGCCGTTTCGAACGAGCACCACGCGCTATGCGAACGTGGCGACAAAGTTCCCCAATCTGAAGGCCCTCTTGCTCTTCTCGAAGCACGATCATGTCCAGCCTGCGGACGACAGACCCCACATTCGGCACGCATACGAAGGCCTTCGAACGGGCAACGTTTGGGTCCGCATGAACCCCGACAGCGCCTACCTCGAATGGGCGCGCGCAGGAGGGAGCTCGGGTGCCGCCGACGCGGACGCCAACAAGGTCATGACGTCGAGCGACTGGCTCGGGGCGACGAACCTCGCTTACGACAACACAAAGGTCGCAGCGAGCGAAGCCGAGTGGGCGGCGATCGCCGAGATGGCGGACCGCACGCACAAAGGAGATTGGTCAACCAATTTGACCACAACCCTGGTTACCGCTGCCTCGCCCAAAGCCAGCAAGTAGCGTGTGCCGCGCGAGTCATCTGGCAATGGTGGGGCAGCCGACCACAACACGAACATTGAGCACGTCACCGCGAAGGACTTGTTCGCACACTGACCCGATGAGCGTCACGCGCTTGTCCGTTAGGGTCCAGTTGCCGTCTTGCGCGAGCGGCTTGTTGTCGGCGTAGACGTTGACGAAGCCGATGTTCGGTCGTTCCTTGAGTTCGAAGTCACACGTGCCTGTAATCGAGGCTGCAACCTGTTTTAGTGCGGCGCGCAACGCGTCGGCGTCGGTTGAGTCGACGCGGTAGTACTTCACGTCGCCCGAACGCGCCGTCCCACCCGCCTCGGCCATCTTGTTCAGGACGCTCGCATAAGGTCCGCTGCCAGGTACTCCGACAACATAGACGGGCACACCCGCTGCGGCGATGTCGCCCACAGCCTGAACGGTTGCAGCACCGTCAAGACACTGGACTGATCCGTACGCCGTGCCGTCGCAGCAGTTGGGCAATTGGTTAGGTTGACAAGTTGGAGCAACCGATTCGACGTTCGCGAGGCATTCGCTCACATCGCACTTCAGCGTGTCGTTGCAATTGGGACCGCCGTCCGTGGCAAGAATCACGTAGCGTCGCCCCGCCTCTTGAGAGACAAGTGACTTGACGACTGCCAGAGACTTTGCGGTCGGCGTCGCACCGCTGGCAAGGAGGCGAAGCGCAGTCGCGAGGTCTTCGAGCGTGGGTCCAATCACGCCCGCGGGAGCATCACCACGCCGGGGCGGAAACACCTGTACCCCTGCGCTGCACCCATCGTGCGCCGGATCGGGAAACACACTCGCCGCGACCGACACGCGAGGTCCGAGCTGCATCACTGTCTCGCCGACCACTGCCCGCACGGTGTTCCACTTGCTCGAGTCGTTCATACTGCCGGAGCGGTCGAGCGCAAAATGGAGCAACGGTGGTGCCTCGAGCAAGTCCACGTCCACGCAGTCGCACACGCCACCGTCGGGACCGAGCGAACATTGAAGGATCGGCGCGCCGGTAAGCGCCCCCGCAAATGAACGTGCCCCGTCCCCACCTGCATCGTTTGAGAGCGCTCCGAGCTCCGGAGGGCGGGTCGTCGTTTGGCACGCCGCGACGCTCATCAGGACGCAAGATGCAAGCACGCGAGCACGCACCGAAAAAGGCTACCACCGACGGGGAGATCCCCGCATTCTCGTAACTTCCATTGTTTCGAAAGAAGGGGCCTGGTAGAGTTATCAAGACGCACTGGGCGTCTTTTTCTAGCGTATGCCCCGTCCCGACGACGAAATCCCCGAAGCTCCCGATCTTCCCTCTTTTACGGTCGAAGGTGAGCCACCGCCTGCTGAGGACGAGCTAACCCCTCCACCTTCGACTGGGCGCGCCTCCGAGCGACATGTGGCCACCGGCTTGGTGAGGCACGCGGTTGAAATTCCGTGGGAATCCATCGACGAAGATGCCGCACGGGTGGTTCGGCGCCTTGAGCGTGCCGGGTTCGAAGCCTACCTTGTAGGTGGTTGTGTGCGCGATCTGCTCCTGAACGGCAAACCGAAGGATTACGACATCTGCACGAGCGCACGACCTGAAGACGTGCGCGCCATTTTTCGCAACTGTCGCATCATCGGTCGCAGGTTTCGACTCGCTCACGTCCTTTTCGGACCGAAGATCATCGAAGTCGCGACGTTTCGGCGAAACCCGCAAACCAGCGAAGACGACAGCGATCCCGACGGCGAGAACCTGCTGATTCGCAACGACAACGCTTTCGGCGAAGCACACGAGGACGCCCACCGACGCGACTTCACCATCAACGCGCTATTTTACGATTTGCAGCACCGCGAAGTGCTCGATTGGGAAGGCGGGATGGAGGACGTGCGCAAGCGCATCATCCGGACGATCGGCGATCCGATCGTCCGCTTTCGCGAAGACCCGATTCGTATCTTGCGCGCGATCAAATTTGCCGGTCGTCTCGACTTGGGCATCGCACCCGAGGTCTATGACGCGATGGTCTTTTGCCGCGAAGAGCTCGAGAAGGCAGCCCGCCCTCGCCTCTTTGAGGAAGTGCTTCGGCTCCTTCGCGGAGGCGCTGCCCATCGCTCGTTCTGGCTCGCATGGGAGACGGGAACGCTCACCGTATTCTTGCCCGAGCTTGCGGCGTTCCTTGACGACGACGGGAGCACGCAGGGTGCCGGCGAACGATTTTGGCGACGCTTGGATGCTGTTGACGCGATGACACGCGAGCGGGGTGCGCCTCTCGACGACGTCACGTTGTGTACGGCACTTCTTCACGAAACGATGGAGGAAGCGATTGCCGGTGACCGAGACCGCGTACGAGCGGTCGGCGAGTTCCTCGAGCCGCTGTTTGAACGCATCGCGATTCCGCGGAAGATAGCCGACTTTATGCGACGGTTGATGGCGGTGCTGCCGCGCATGACATCAGGAAAAACCGTGCGCATCGCCCGACCTGAGCTGCTACCGACGGTAGCCAACGTGCTCGAAATTGATCTCCGAGCACGCGGGTTGAGCACCGAACTGGCGGACCAAATGCGTGCGCAAATTCCGGCAGAAGTTCCACGCCGAAGCTCACCACCAAGGCCGGGAGGCACGCGCAGTGGTGCGCGGCGTGGACCTCGACGAACGTAAATTCTGTTTACGACTCTTCGGTTCCGGGGGAATGCAACACCCGCTGCGACGGCGCCTTAAGGGCGACTTGCGCGTGAGCCGGAACACTCTCGGTAACGAACGTGCTGCCGCCGATGACCGAGCCCTCACCGAGCGTTGTCTCCCCGCCGAGCACTGTTGCATTGGCATAAACGGTCACGCGGTCCTCGACGGTCGGGTGGCGCTTCGTTCCGCGAATGATGCGTCCGCGCTCGTCACGCGGGAGCGACCGCGCGCCGAGCGTCACGCCTTGATAGAGCTTCACGTGCGCACCGATGACCGTGGTCTCGCCAACGACTGCGCCTGTTGCGTGGTCGATGAAAAAACTGCCGCCGATATCCGCGCCAGGATGGATGTCCGCGCCCGTCTGAGCGTGCGCCCATTCAGTCATGATGCGTGGCATAAGCGGCACGCCCATCCCGTAGAATTCATGTGCGATGCGGTACACGGTCACCGCGAGCACGCTCGGGTAGGCCAGGATGACCTCGTCGAGGTTGTAGGCTGCTGGGTCGCCCTCGTACGCCGCTTGCACGTCCGCAATCAGGACGCGCCTCATATCGGGTAGGCGCTTGAGAAAGAGTGCCGCAAGACACTTCGCGTTGGTTCCGCACTCCTCTAGATCTTGCGACGAGAGTGGCGGACCTTCGAGCTCACTCTCCGTGCCATAGCGCAAGCTCAATTCGAGCTGGCGCTCGAGCTTCTCGCGCACGAGCTCCAAAATGACACCGGTCTGGTAGCGAATGTTATCGTGCGTGAGTCCCTGGCGGCCAAAGTAGCCTGGGTAGAAAAGCTGCATGAGCAACTTGAGGATCTCGATGATCTCCTCTCGCGACGGCAAGTAACGACGATCGATATGGTGTGCACGCGTGTCATTTTCGTAACTCGCGAGCATCGCATCGACAAGGTTGGTGAGGGGCGCTGTTTGCTTCACGGTTCGGCAAGCGTACCTCCTTTTTTTCAAACCTACCGCAGCGCTCGAATCAGCTGCGCTGGGTCTGCGATCGGCAGTGAGCATGCCCGGCCTCTGCACACATACGCGACGGGCACGTCGCGCGCCTGTTTGCCTTCTGCGATGAGCGGAGCCGCGGCAAGTGACGCGGGATCGGTCGGGTCGATCTGAACCAACGTTCGATGGGGCACGTACACCTTGCTCGACGCTCGGACGAGCGCAAGCGTGGCCGGGTCGCTTCGATCACCCACGATAACGATGTCGGTGCTTCCGCGTACGAGCCGGTCAATCGCAACACCCCAGCTCGAGAGCCCCAGCGGATTTTGTAACACGCTGTTCGTCATTTTCGTGAGCACCAACGAAGCGCGTTCCGCGTACGTCGCATCAAAGAGAGTTCCGATTCGCAAGAACACGCGGCATGCGATCGCGCCACCATTTGGAATGGCGTGGTCATAGGCATCCTTACCTCGGCAAACGAGCTTCTCGCCATCGTTCGGCGTGAAGAAGAAACCAGGGTCGTCTTGATCGTAAAACCGCTTGACGATCGCGGCTGCGAGCTTCCTTGCATCGGCCGCGTAGCGTGCCTCACCGCTCACCTCATAGAGATCGAGTGCCGCATCCGCGAGGTAGGCATAGTCATCGAGAAAGCCCGTTCCGCGCACTTGGTCGCCGCGAACGAGGCGTCCTAAGGTCACGTCTCCGCCCTCTTCGCTCCAGAGGGTGCCACGAATGAAGGAGTAGGCATGTTCCGCGGTTGCGAGCACGTCGGCTTCATCCCACTCGAAGCCACATCGCGCGATGGACCCAATCGCGAGTGCGTTCCAACTGACGAGGACTTTATCGTCCGTGAACGGCTTGGGTCGACGTTCGCGCGCCTCGAACAGGGTCGACCGTGCGCGTTCGAGCGCCGCGATGGTTAATTCTCTTGACAATGCAAGTTCCGTTGCGACGTCGTCAAGATCACGACTGACGCAAATGACGTTTGCGCTGTGCTCAAAGTTGCCAGCCTCGCTAGTTCCGTAGAACGCGACGAAAGCACGACACGCTTCGTCGTCGCCCACCAGGACTTCGTTCACTTCCTTGAGGGTCCATACGAAGTGCTTTCCCTCTTCACCCTCTGTGTCAGCGTCTTGGCTCGAATAGATGCCGCCTTGCTCAGAGATCATCTCGCGAGCGAGATACTCAATGATCTGCCGCGCGGTGACGGCGAGCGCTTCGTCACCGAGCGCGATTGACGCGTCCGCGTAGAGTCGGATGAGCAACGCGTTGTCGTAGAGCATCTTCTCGAAGTGCGGAACGGTCCACGACTCGTCGGTCGAGTAGCGATGAAAGCCGTAGCCAAGGTGGTCCCAGATGCCGCCCACGCGCATGGACGCAAGCGCAAGACGGACTTGTTCGCGCGCCGACGCATCATTGTTCAGGACGGCCGCTGCCATGAGCAAGTCGATCGCCATCGTGTTCGGGAACTTGGGCTTGTCACCGAAGCCACCGTGAACAGGATCGAAGCGCTTGCCCAAGTGCTCTGCCAACTTGGACAGGAGCTCGGGCGTGGGATCAACGCGGCTCTCTCCTTGGGGCGATGCGGTTGCGTTGACCATCGCTTCGGTGATTTCGCGAGCTTGGCCTGCAATCTCCGAACCGCGCGTCTTGAACGCGTCGGCAACGGCCGCGAGGATTTTTGGAAAGCCAGACATGCCGTAGCGATCGACGGGCGGGAAGTACGTTCCCGCAAAGAAGGGCTCCTGCTTTGGGGTGAGGAAAACCGTGAGCGGCCACCCACCGCTGCGACCCATTAGTTGGACCACCAACTGATACGTCTGATCGAGATCCGGACGCTCTTCGCGATCGACCTTGATGCACACGAAGTCGCCGTTCATTTGCGAAGCGATTGCCTCGTTGCTGAAGCTCTCATGCTCCATCACGTGACACCAATGACACGCCGAGTACCCGATGCTGAGCAAGATGGGCTTGTTCTCTCGGCCCGCGCGTTCGAGCGCTTCTTTGCCCCACGGGTACCAATCCACAGGATTGTGTGCGTGCTGCTGAAGGTATGGCGACGCTTCGTCCGCAAGCCGATTGGTCATGCTCGGAAGTATCGCCGAATTTTGCGAACCGGCGCAGTTCCTTCTCGTCTACCCAAAGACTTCGATCGCGCTGCCATTCATCGCGAGCGGCGCATCGAGCGCGGCATAAGTAACCGTATTGGCGACATCTTCGGGTTTCATCGCAGGCGCAAAGCCGCTGCCAACGAGCATCGTGGTGTCGACTGCGCCAGGCATGACGCACATCGAGGAAAGGCCGCTGCCACGCAGCTCTTCGGCGAGTGATTTGCTAAATCCGACGAGGCCCCACTTCGAAGCGCAGTAAGCAGCCAAACGGGTCGTACCAAGCGTTGACGATATGCTTGCAATATGCACAAATCGACCAGCGTTCGCGGTGAGCATCGCCGGCAGGAATGCACGCGTCACTTGAAACGCGGCCGTTAGGTTGATCGCGATGACACGATTCCATTCTTCGTCGGTTGTCTCTTGAACGAGCCCGCGGTGCACAACGCCTGCGTTGTTCACAACGACGCGTGGCACGCCCACGGTCGCAAGGACGCGTGCACTCACTTCGACGATCGCGTCGGACTTAGCGAGGTCACAAGCGACTGAAGTTGCACGACCGCCGCTCGCAGCCACCTCGCGGGCAAGTTGTTCAAGTTCATTGACGGTCCGCGAGAGGAGAACAACGTGGCAACCTCTGGCTGCGAGAGAGCGTGCCACCGCACGACCGATGCCCCGGCTTGCACCTGTGACAACGGCGATCACAGCGTGCTCCGCACGGCCATCATGGCTTCTGCGCGATCGGCATCAGTCCCGCGAAACGAAAACGTCTCGACCTGCGATCCATGCGCCTCTTCACCACGAGCGACCATGCAGCCATGTGTGAGCTCGATTCGGCACGCGATCCAACGTGGGGACAGGTGTTTGCGGAGCGAGGCGACGATTTCTTCGCCGAGCGCCTCCTGAAGGACGAGTCGTTTTGAAAATGCGTCAACCATCTGAACGATTGCACCGAAGCCAACTAACTTTCCTTCGGGGCGAAATGCGACGTTCGCGGTTCCAATTCCGGGCAAAAGGTGATGCGGACACATCGTCGATACCCTGATGTCGCGAACAACGACCGTGTCGCTCGTTCCCGAAAGCACGTTGGCAGCGAGGATCGCGTCGACGTCGACTGCGTATCCGGACAAGAGTTCGTCAATGTAGGCGGCGGCGACTCGTTGGGGAGTGCCGACAAGCTCAGGCTCGCTTTCAGGATCACGACCGAGTGCACGCAGGAAAGCGTCGATGGCGGCGGTAGCCGCAGCGCGGTTCATGGCGCGCACTTCTAGCGCAACTGGAAACGGGCGCTAGTGTCGTGACTGCGTCCACGAAGACAAGTCGACTCGGACCGGCGGTGAGTCCGGCTAAGCGCCTGACGCAAACAGGACGACCGAATAAGCGATGGCTTTGCGCGTCCCGACGTTCGCATAACTGTGACGCTGATCGCCGCGAAACGCGACCACGTCACCGACTTCAAGAACGTACGAGTCGCCAGAAACCGTGAGACCAATCGTGCCTTGCTCGCACGCAAGGTACTCGCGCGTGCCCGGCATGTGAGGAATACCTACCATGCGGGCGTTAATAGGTAATTCAAATCGATCGATTTCGGTGCCGGGCAACGGGTCAGGCAAGAGCTTACGGACGAGGGCCTGGCCTCGCTGTTTCACAGGTAAGACATCCGCCGGATAGTGACTCGCGAGGCCACGCGTTTGACTCAAGAGCTCCTCGGTCGACACACTGAGCGCTAGCGCGGCACGTGAAAGCACCATGAGCGTAGGATTCGCCGAACCGGTTTCGAGGCTTGCCCATGTTGCGCGCGGAATTTCGGCCATCTTTGCGAGCTGAGCTTGTGTGAGGCCACGTGCTTCACGGAGCGCACGGACATTGCGACCGAGTCTTGCTGAAAGGGATTCCATTGCGAAAGAAGTGTGACAGTAAACTAGCACCGTTGCCACTTTACGGTGGAGTGGGGTGCATCGTTCTCAATGAGGAGAACGATCATGAGCGATTTCAGAGCGGTGATTACGGGCGCGAGCCGAGGCCTTGGCGCGGCACTGACGGAGGCCTTGGCCACACGCGGAGCACACGTATTGGCTGTTGCCCAGAACGGGCCGCGTCTTTACGAACGCGTCTCCGCCTGGCAGGCGTTGGGCTACCGGGTTGACGGGTACGACGCAGATATTGCGGACAAGGCGGCAGCGACTCCGATTGCGGCGGTAGCGAACGAGGTTCTCGGTTCCGTAAACTTACTTGTTCATTGCGCGGCGACACTTGGCCCAACGCCTCTCGTCAATTTGCTCGACACGAATTGCGAGGACCTCGAGAGGGCTCTCCTCGTGAACGTGGTCGGCCCGTTTCGCCTAACGAAACACCTTGCGCGCAGCATGATTCTCCAAGGAGGCGGCACGATCGTTCACGTCACGAGTGATGCAGCAACCGCTGCGTATCCAACCTGGGGCCCCTATAGCGCGAGCAAAGTAGCCCACGCGCACTTGCAGCGAATCTGGGCAACGGAAGTGGAGGCGCTGCGCTTTCTCAATTTTGACCCTGGCGAGATGGACACTGACATGCACCACGACGCGCTCCCGAACGCCGATCGCAAGACGCTTCGAAGGCCAAGTGACGCGGCAGCAGAGTTGATTCAGTTAATTGAC
>JAHFDY010000144.1 GCA_023248735.1 Myxococcales bacterium | reverse complement strand
TACTCATCAAACACTTGATCGGGCTGCTCTACCCAGACGGCGGCGAAATTTGGCTCGATGGAGAGGAAATCTCCCGTAAAGACGAACAGGGCATGCTTCCCGTGCGCATGAAGTGCGCGATGGTTTTTCAGCACTCGACCCTGTTCGACTCGATGACCTGCGTGGAAAATGTCGCGCTGCCGTTACGTAAGCACAAAGGTATGTCCCAAAAAGATGCCGTCGCGGAGGCGCGACGCAGGCTCGAAATCGTTCATATGGCCGAATTTGCGGAGCGTTTTCCACCCGAAATGGGCGACGGAATGCGCAAGCGGGTCGCTATCGCACGCGCGCTCACCCTCGACCCGCAGTACGTCCTTTTCGACGAACCGACCACGTCGCTCGATCCCGTGAGCGCACGCCGCGTGGACGGTCTGATTCGCGAACTATCCGACAAATTGGGCGTTACGTCGATCGTCGTAAGTCACGATCTCACAAGCATCTTCACAATCGCCGATAGAATTGTGATGCTGTACAAAGGTAACGTCCGTTTGCTCGGCACTCGGGCGGAATTTAAGAATTCGACCGATGGGGTCGTTGCACAGTTCATCAATGGCCGCGCTGAGGGCCCGATGGATGCGTAAACATAGTTGACTACCTAGAAACGAGCGAACGAGACGATGGCGCAAGAGCGTTCACTTGAAGTCAAAGTCGGAGCACTTATCCTGGTGTCGGTGCTTATCCTTGGTGGCTTCGTCTTGATGATGGGCGGGTTGAGCTTCGAGAAGACCTATCCTGTATATGTTTACTTCGACAATCCTGGCGGTCTTCAAGCGGGCGCGTCCGTCAAGATGGCTGGACTCAAGATTGGGTCGGTCAAGGAGCTTTCCTTCAACACCACCCATGTCAATCCGAAGACCGGCAAGAGCTCGCTCATCAAGGCGCGAGCCAATGTCGAAGTGAAGTACCGCGATTACATCCGCAAAGACGCCGACTTTTACGTCACCTCCCAAGGCGTGCTGGGCGAGCAATTTCTCGCAATCGATCCTGGTACGGGCGCAACGCCGCCCCTTGGCGAGAACGCCGAAGTTGATGGCATCGGGCCGCCACGTCTCGACCTCTTCCTCGCAAAATCCTACGAGTTGCTCGACACAACGCTCGCCGGAATTCGAAACAACCGCGAGCTCCTCGGGGACATCATGTCCAACACCGCAGGGCTCTTGAAGGGCCTCAACGGCACGGTCACCGAAAACCGCGATCGCATTAATCGAATCGTCCAGAACTTCGAATCGCTCAGCCAAGAGGCGCTGACGCTCACGCAAAACACGCGTCGCAACTACATCGATAACCCAAAGATGTTGCGAACGATCGACAACGTCGAACACCTATCGGGTGAAGTACGGCGCGATGCAACGCCCATGCTCAAGGACGCAAAAGAAGCCATCGCCAATCTCAATCGCATTTCGGCTACCGTCGGCGATCCGAAAGAGATCGATAAGCTTCGCAAGACGCTCGAAGAGGTTGCGCAACTCGCCTCTCGCGCAAACTCGATTGCGGGTGACACCCAGTCGATCGTGAATCACATCAAGAAGGGCAAAGGCACGGTTGGCGCGCTCGTGATGGACGAAGAAATGTACGACGACATGCAAGAGATGGTGCGCGACCTCAAGCACAATCCTTGGAAGTTCCTCTGGAAAGAGTAACGCTCCGCTCAACGCGGAAGTGTTGAAATCAGTGCGCGGCGCGCTTGCGATCGATGCCCGGGTGGGAAGGATCTCCGGGCTCGTGACGTGGATTGTCGTCACGTCGCTCGCCATCGCGATCAACGAAGGACATGAGTAGGTCTTTTTTGTAGATGAACTGGTCGCGCGAGTCGTACGGAACGGCGTGAACGCCCGTGTCCATTCGAATGGCATCGCAGGGGCACGCTTCCACGCAGAAGCCACAAAAGATGCAGCGGAGCTCGTCGATGACGAACCGCACTGGAAACCGCTCGTGTCCGCGTCGCGAATCGCCTTCGGGGTACTCGCCGGGCTCTATGAAGATGCACTGCGCCGGGCATGCGGTGGAGCAACAGAGACAGGCCACGCATCGCGGATCGCCATTCGCGCGAACCGTGAGGCGGTGCACGCCGCGAAAGCGCTCCGGATACGGGCGCTTTTGCTCCGGATACGAAATGGTGCTGATGCCCGGATCGAGGCGTTCGTGGACAGGATCAGGACGCTCACCACGAAGCATCTCTTTGGTGTTCGTAAAGAAGTGTTGCATCGAGACAGCGACGCCGCGCACGACCTCAGGAAGGTACGCCTGCGTCGTGATGGTGCGTTTGGCAGCCTCGACGTGCATCGCCTGTGCGCGCGCACTTACGGGCTTCTTAGGAAATGTAACCGCCATAGTTTCTCTTTTCCTATCGTAACGAGCGTCTCGAGTGCCTATGCCTGCATTGATTCGACGGGCGTACCGCCGGTGCGATCCGCAAAATCTGAAGATGAACCGACCTTCCAGAATTCGCGCTTCTTGCTTCGGGCAAACCCGACGATGCCGCGAATCACGATAACCGGCACGCCAATCGCCACGACCCACTTCGTGAGATCGGCAAGAAGCTTGACGGTCGGGTGAGTCACCTCTCCGATGTATCCCGCTTCCTTGAGGATTTGATACACCAAGCCAGCCAACAGAATATTCGCGAGCGACGCCGGCAGGAGAACCTTCCAGCAGAGGCGCATGAGCTGGTCGTACCGGAAGCGCGGGAGGCTCCAGCGCACGAAGGTCTGGACGAAACAAGTGATGACCACTTTTCCGAAGAACGCGAGGACACCCAGAAGGACGACTGCCCAGTGCTGGATCGGCGCAACGCCGTTGGCCACCATCGCCTTCACCGTCTCGTTGTCCGGCATCCTTGCGGTGAGCATATCGCCAACCTGCCGAATGATGTTGGTGTCACCGAACGAGATATGAAGTCCGTCGCGTTGGAGGAACGGAATCGCCCAGCCTCCGAGGAAGATGGTCACGATGAGCATCGAGCTCGTCACGACCTCCATGTACTCGCCGAGGTAGAACATGCCGAACTTCATGCCGGAGTATTCAGTAAAGTAACCTGACACAAGTTCGCTCTCGGCCTCGGGCAGGTCGAACGGCACGCGCTTGGTTTCCGCCACGGCCGCTGCAAAGAAAAGAAGGAACCCAAAAGGCTGAACGAAGATGCCCCAAACGTTCTCTGATTGCCAACGCACCATCACGTCGGGACGAACGGCGCCGTACATCATGAAGGCACCAATGAGCGACATGCCAAGGGTGACCTCGTAGCTGACCATCTGGCTGGCGGCGCGGAGGGCGCTCATGAGAGAGAACTTGTTGTCGCTGCTGGCGCCTGCCATTGCGGCAGCGATGATGCCCATTCCGGAAACCGCGAACACGTAGAGAAGGCCGCTGCTGAGCGGCGCCACCGTCATCGCGATAGGGAATTTTCCCTTCTCGGCGTCGTGGATGCAGTTCTCCGCGAGGATACCGGCTTTTGTCAGGCCCTCGAGGCAAAGGGAGTCACCGAAGGGAATCACAGCAAGCACCGTCAGAACGGAGGCCACCGCGAGAATCGGTGCGATGCCAAAGAGGAGTTTGTCAGCACGTGGCGGGCGAAAGTCCTCTTTGAAGATGAACTTAATACCGTCGGCGAGCGGGTGGAGGAGACCCCACAGGCGCAAATCGTACTTGCCCGTCTTGCCGATTTTGATCACGGCACGATTCGGTCCGATGCGGTCTTGAATCATCGCGCTCTGGCGACGGTCGGCCCACGTGAGGATCGCACCCAAGTTGAGGGTGAACGCGATCATCAGGGCGATCTTTAGGACGATGTAGAGAATCTGCATGGAGTTTCCAACCTTTAGCGTTCACTCAGCAGGAGTGGCAGGAGAGGCCGCAGCGGCCGGGCGAGCGGGAGACTCGGCATCGAGCAGTGTTCGAATTTGCTTCAGTTTGGTCCACGAGGCGTCAGAACCAAGGACGCGGGAGAGGTCTGCGAGCTGTTGCCACGCCGGCTTTGACGAGCCTTGTGGGGCGAGGGCCGCATCCGACACTTGGGTAAGCCCCTTGACGTTGACGTAACTGCCGCTCTGTTCAGCCCACGATGTTGTCGCAAGCACCACCCGAGCCACGTTGGTTAGCGCTCCTTCGTGCGAGGCAAGTGTGACAAGCGTCGCCGCCTTGAGCGCACTCGCGTCCGAAGGCGCGTCGCCACCGAGCGCGATGATGTGGCGCACGCGTCCTGCCGCTACATCGGCGACGAGGGCTTCGAACGGTTTCGCATCTGGCACCAGCTGCTTCACGCCGGCGGTGTTCGAGTTCTTGTCCGCGCTGATCAAGATGTCATCGGCGTAGCCGTTTTTCGCACCGCTGACATAGAATGCGTTCGACCCAAACAGCGTCGTCGCGAACTGGCGAAGCGCCCAGTTGTCCTCGAGCGAGTGCTGGGCAGAGAGCACAAACGCAACGCCCGATTTGTTCACACCCGAGAACAGCTGGTTTGCTTCCGCGAGAGCCGCCGCGTTACTCGCCGAAGCGCCGTTTGCGCGGGAGTCGAGAACGCGACCTTCGTGCGCTCGGGTGTAGGTGACCATACCCTCGTCGCACATCCAGAATTTGTTGACCGCCATGTTGTCGCGCGGACGGTAACGATAGGCGCGGTTGTAGCGCGGGTCGTAGTCGAGATGCGCGTTGCAACCTGTTGCGCAACCTTGGCAGACGCTCTTTGCGGTCCTGAGGAACCACACGCGCGCCTTGAAGCGGAAGTCCTTCGTGGTGAGTGCGCCGACCGGACATACGTGCTCGGTCATGAACGTGTAGTGTCCCTCGAGCTGACGACCTGGAGCGACCGCAATCTCGTTGAGGTTGCCGCGTTCGCGCATTTCGAGGACGGGATCCTTCGCGACCTCTTCCATGAAGCGAACGCAGCGTGTGCACATCACGCAACGCTCGGCGTCGTAGACAATCGTGGGTCCGAACGAAACGGCTTTCGGCTTGTGCACGGGTTCATCACGCATGCGCTTCTTGAACTGTCCGTGTTCGAGCCAGTAGTCCTGCAGTTTACACTCGCCGGATTGGTCGCAAATGGGGCAGTCAACCGGATGGTTGAGCAAGAGGAACTCTTGCACCGACTTGCGCGCTTGATGAACGTGAGGGCTTGTGTCGCCCTTCACTTCGAGACCTTCAGCGGCAGCCATTTGACATGCAGGCTGCAGCTTCGGCTTTTGAACCGTCTTGTACTGCCCTGTCGCGTCGTCGAGTTCGACGATGTCGAGTGAAACGGCACGCGTGCCAGGCTTCGGCAGGATCTCGACCAAGCACATGCGACAGTTGGCTGGCGCGGACAGACCTGCGTGCCAGCAGTAGTGGGGAATCTCGAGACCAGCACGCGCACACGCGGCGATGATGGTCTCACCCTGTTCGAAAGCGACTTGGTGCCCGTCGTAGTTGAAGGTCGGCATGTCTAGAGTCCGCTTTGCATTGTTGCGTTGGTTTCTCTCGGCAAACGGCCGTTGTCGTCAGTGATCACATTCGCCGCCAATCATGTTGATCGAGCCGAAAATCGGAATGATGTCGCTGAGCATGCGGCCCGTAATAAGGCGGCTCAAACCGTTGGTAATTTGGAAACACGGAGGGCGGATTCGCACACGGTAGGGCGTGCCAGAACCGTCTGACACGAGGTAGAACCCGAGTTCGCCGTTGCCACCCTCTGTGTACGAGTACACCTCGCCCTTTGGGATCTTGGCGCCCTCCATGATCAGCTTGAAGTGCTGAATGGTGGCTTCAATCGTCGTGTAGACGTCTTGCTTTTCCGGCAAGACATAACGCGGGTCGTCGCAATTGACGGGGCCATCGTCTGCCATGCGATCGCATATCTGCGTGAGAATCCGACCGCACTGCTGCAGCTCTTCAACGCGCACGAGAAAGCGATCGAGCGTGTCGCCCTTCTTGCCAAGTGGCACGTCGAAGTCGACTTCGTCGTACTTCAGGTAGGGGTGCGCTTTGCGAACGTCGTAATCAACGCCGGAAGCTCGGAGACATGGACCGGTCCAGCCAAGCGCAATCGCGTCCTTGCCGCTGATGATGCCTACGTTCTCAAGGCGGTCGAGAAAGATGCGGTTCTTGAGCAGCATCTTCTCGCACTCGTTCATGAGCTGAAGCACGCGCGGTATCGTGCCGCGAACCAACTCTTTGAATGCGGGTGTGGGGGGCTTTGCCATACCGCCGATGCGACCAAACGAGTGCGTAAGGCGCGCACCAGTCTCCTCTTCCAGGATGTCCCACACCATCTCGCGGGCCTTAATAGCCCACAAAAACGGGGTAAAAGCGCCGAGCTCCATTGCCATCGCGCCGGTGCATGTCAGGTGATCGCTCATGCGAGCGAGTTCGCCGAGCGCCATGCGGTACCACTGGCACCGATCGGGAACGACCAAGCCACACAACTTCTCAACCGCGAGCGCGTAGCCCACGTTGTTGAGCATCGGCGAGACGTAGTTCAAGCGATCCACGTACGGAAATACTTGCGTCCACGTGCCGCGCTCGCACATCTTCTCGAAGCCGCGGTGCAGATACCCGATTTGAACGTCGGCCTTCGAAATGCTCTCGCCGCTCAGTTCGAGCACGATTCGAACGGTGCCATGCATCGCGGGATGCGATGGTCCGAGGTTGAGGTGCATCGGCTCCGACGGGAGCTCGAGTTCCCCTTCTGCGAGATCGATATCGAGTGGTTCCATCGATCAGTTCTCCGAGTGCGACGGCAGATGTGGATTGCGACCGAAGCTCATCCCCTCGTCGGGGCCAAACGGCGCGAGCTTTTCAAGCGGCACGCCTGCTTCTGATTCGGTTCGGTAAGGGATGAGCGGCTGCGTGCGATTGGCGGCGTAGTCCCTTCGGAGCGGGTGCCCCTCAAACTCGGGATACATGAGGATGCGGCGCAAATCTGGATGACCGCGAAATGTAACTCCGCTCATGTCGTACGTTTCGCGCTCCAGCCATTCGACGCCCGACCAAACGGCCACCAGCGAGTCGAGTTCGGCACCATTCATCTCGTCGTCACCCACACGCGCCTTGAGCCGCAGACGATGCCGAAGGGACGTCGAGTAGACATGGAGAACGACTTCCATCCGCGGCGACCGTTCTGGATAATCGACGCCACAGAGATCGATCGGCATATCGAACGCGAGCTTTGAGTCGTCTCGCAAGAAGAGCGCGATCTCTTTCCACCGAGTGGCATCCACGACTGCGGTCTCGTCGCCAAAAGACGACGAAGTCTCGAGAATCGCCGCCCCAAATTGTTGCTTGAGGCGCGAAAGTGCGGCTTCGCTCATTCGGCTCTCCCAGCTGACGTTCGCAGGGTCACAAGATCGCTCTTGGCGAGCGCAGGATCTTGGCGTGGCTTCACAACACCAGGCGATCGATCGCCACTCGCGATTTTGTCTTGAAGCAACATGAGCCCATCGAAGACGGCTTCAGGCCGCGGCGGACAGCCGGGGATGTACACGTCGCAAGGGATAATTTTGTCAAGGCCTGGAACTGTTGTGTAGTTATCGTAGAAGCCGCCGCAACTCGCGCATGTGCCAAAAGCGATGACCCACTTGGGCTCCATCATTTGCTCGTAGATGCGTCGAAGGACCGGGGCTTGGCGCTGGCTGATCGTTCCGACCACCCAGAGCACGTCGGACTGGCGTGGTGAGAATCGTGGGGCCTCAGCACCGAAGCGCGCGATGTCAAAACGCGGACTCACCGCTGCCATGAACTCCATGCCACAGCACGCGGTCACGAACGGATACTGAAAAAGCGAGTACTTGCGTGCCCAAGAAAGTAGCGCGTCTAACTTCGTGGTGGCGAAGCCTTGCTCGTTGCCTTCAATTGTAACAGTACGGGTTACTTCTCCCATTCGAGGGCTCCCTTTCGCCAGACGTAAACGAGAGCGACAACGATGACGGCCAAGAACGCCAGCATCGATCCGAAGCCAAACCAGCCGAGCTGTTTGAACTGAACCGCCCATGGGTAAACAAAGACCGCTTCGATATCGAAAACGACGAAGAGAATCGCCGTTAGATAGAACTTTACCGACAGCTTGACGTGGTTGCCGCCGGCAGACTCGGAACCACATTCGTACGGCTGAATTTTCTCGGGCGTGGGCTTTGCCTTAGGGCCGAGAAATGTTGCCGCTGCAAAGATGACAGACGCCAGCAATGTTGCGGCGGTGAACATCATGAACATCGGCAGGTAGGAGGCGATCATCGTCTGTCCTTTCCCTGGAGCTTCGTGATTTTCGGTGAAACGATGCGATCGCTCTGCAAGGTTGCTGCCAGTCTGCTGGCAAAGCCACGTAACCCGACCCTTGTACTCATGTTTAGGTACCTTTACCAGCCAGTTCCAGCGCACGGGCCTTCCAGGCGGTGAGGGGCTGTCCCAAGGTTGATTCGATGCGACGCATCACGGGCGCGAGTTCGAGCTCGGATACACCTGCATCAAGCGCCGCTCGGGCGCATGCGAACGAGGCAACGAACTTGTCGCGATCCGCAAATGCAAGCGAAAGGCGGGGCATAATGTCACGAGTGCTCATCCCGAATGCGAGCGCGCGACGAAGCGCGCCGATAGCCTCCCCAGGACGCCCGCTGGCGAGCATCGCGTCACCGAGGCGGAAGAACAGCTCTGCGGCGGCTAACCCCTCTTGAGCGTACTGAATGCCGAGTCGAAAGACCTCTTCTGCCTGCTCGACTTCGCCAAGGCGCGCGCACGCCGATCCGAGAAACCCGAGCCCCTTGGCGATAAGTCCACGTGCATCGGCGCTGAGCATCTGCCCTTCGGGTTGGCGCCAGAAAATTGCCAGCGGTGCGGGCCACGACCCGAGGAGACTGATCACCTTTTGCATGTCGCCGGCCTCAAATGCGGCTTCAGCTTCGGCAACTTTTGCGAGATCGATCGCATTGCGGCGACCCGAAGCTACGCGTTCGACCTCTTCACGGACGAGACCGCGAATGCGCTGCCGAAATTGTAACAGCGGATGATACTCTTCTTGCCCGTCATGAATCGCGACGAGTGACACTTCTTTTGCGAGTTTTGGGTCGCGCTCGATCACCAATCGCTTCAGCGAATAGCCATAGAGCGGCGCGAGCAGAAGATAACGCACGCCGATATAGAGCTGAATATCCTCGACGGACGGCGCGTCACTCAGCGTGAGGTCGTCTCGATCGTCTTCGACGAGAAGCGCGCCCACGAGGCGACGCCGAAAGTCGCCAAGCGTCAGGCGTTGCGGCTCGACTTCGGTCTCTTCCTCTTGCTCGCCGAGGACGAAGTCGACAATCGAAAGGTCTGGATTCTGACGGTCGATGACCAGCGATGTGATGCGCGCGCCGATGATCACCGAGAACGCAAAAAAACGCTCACCGACAATGTCGCAGAGTGCCTGAAACGCGCTGATGCCCTCGCCGATTCGCTCGAACCAACCGTCTGTGCGAACATTGTCGAGCGGTAGGTCGAGTGGTTCCATCAGGGGGATCACCGATGCTACGTCATCTCACGCACCCGAGAGAAGCGGCAACTTCGGGCGTCCGCGAGACTTCCAGTGGCGACAGTGAGCGATGAGGCCACATCCGTCACAACGCCTAGGATCACGCCGCGACGGGCACCGCTGGAGCATTCCCATGTGGCAAAGCGAAAAGTCGTACTTGACCGGATCGGACGCGTCGTAGAGGCGGAGCGCGTCGGTCACCTCAACGGCGGTCTGCCACGAGACCTGAGGCCTCTTCGTGAAGCCGAGGTTTTGCGCAACCTTGTGAATGTGTGTGTCGAGCGGAATGACGAGCGTCTTGGGATCGATCGGCCAGAGCCCAAGATCAGTGCCGTCGCGTGGCCGAATCATCCACCTGAGAAACAACATGAGCCGCTTGTTTGCGCCCGCTCCGCGCGGGTCCGCGAGCACATGCTTCGGTCCGCGTCGCTCTCCGACTTTGAGCGTTTCCGATGGCAGGCCTCCTGCCTCTCGGATCTCGTCGCAGAGAATCGTAAGTGCTTCACGAAGATCGTGCGATTGGGCGATCAGCGCTGCAAACCGATCGCCGATCGTTCCATACCTTGCCTGAACGGCGCGCCCTCCCGCAAGCAGCCTCGCCAGGTCGTCCCCAACGTAGACCCGATGGCGAAACCCACTGAGCGCTTGTTGAAGCTTGCCTAGCGAACTTGATGCCTTGTGCGGGGACGGACCAAGTTCACCGAGGAGCAGCTCTGTCTTTCTTACGATCGATGTTACATTTCCGAACGCCATCGATGAAGCGACGAGCGCCACCAATTCTTGGTCAAGTGGGTTCTTGTATCGATGAACGAATTGCACGGGGTCGGCGAGCAAGCGATCGCTTCCATGCACCTCTTTGCGCACGGCCTCGAGCGTCGCGTGGAGCACAGGATCGTATCGAACGCTACCTCGGGAGTTGGATTCTCGGTCCGACAATGCGCCCTCCACCCGACCTCTTAATGCGGGCGGCGATTGCCCTTGCCGCAAGTTTTTCGAGATGTTCCGCGCGTTTTTTTGCGAGCTCAAGCCAGCGGTCTTTGCGTCCCTTCTCCGACGCCTTCGTCACATAGTCACGAAAGTATGCGCCGGCGGCAACGAGGTAACGCTCTTGCTGCGCCTCGGGCACGGACCTCGCAGTCGCCTCAGCACTAAGGGCGAGGTACCAGTTGCGCTCATACGCAGGAGCGAAAAATACAGAGTCGCTTGTGAGAGCCTGGGCAGAAGGGTCGAGCGCGTTCGCGCGGGTGGCTTCCGAAAGGGCAAGGGCTGGGTCACCTGATCGATCGAGAGCAACCGCGAGCCCCCAAACGCAAAGCGCGGGCGCACTTCCGAACGTGAATTCGCTCGCGACGCGAAATGCCTCGCGATAGAGCACGATGGACTCGTCGAGGTGTCCGAGCGACATTTCGCTCTCTGCAAGATTCATCGTCGCAATCGCGCGCGAGCCGTCTTTCCGAAGAAGTTTGAGGTGTTCTCGATGCGCATCGCGCTCCTCTTGGTGCATCTCGAGGTGCGCGTAGGTCATCGCGAGCATGTCCCACGCCTGTGCGAGTGACACCGACGCGTCTGGCGGTGCCGCAACGATGGGCGCCAGTTCACGAAGAACGAGCGCGTGCCGCTTCTGTGCGTAGTAGACCTGAGCCAGATCGTAATGCAGAAGTGGCGCATCGACGCCCGCAGCAAGCGCAGCCTCGAGAAGCGATCGCGCGTCCTCGAGCGCTGCGTGCCGAGCTATAGGATGCGACGCGCGCGCGAGGTGCTCTTCGACAGCACCGTGTACTCTCTCGACCGTTGCACCCTTCGGGTCAGCAGCGCGCTGCCAAACGGACAGGGGCGTATCGGCCAGCGAAGCCGCCTCCCCCACAGTCATGAAAAATGCGAGAAACGCCGCCCTGAACGACATCACTTGCAATATTACCACGCATCCGCGAGCGCTCGCCCGCGCATCTGCGCACGAACTGCGCTATGACCCGCGCCGCCGTGCCGCGCTACTACCTCGAAACCTTCGGCTGCCAGATGAACGTTCACGACTCCTTTCGCATGGGCGAGGTGTTGCGTGCGCACGGCTGGACAACCGTCAACTCCCCTGACAATGCCGACCTCGTGGTGTTCAACACCTGCAGCGTTCGCGAGAAGGCCGAGCAGAAACTCCGCAGTGAGGTAGGCAAACTTGCGCCTCTTAAGGCCGCGCGGCCCGAGCTCGTTATCGCAGTCGCTGGATGCGTCGCGCAGCAAGAGGGCGAAAGACTGCTCAAGCGAGTCTCCTACATCGACCTCGTGATTGGGCCCGACAATATTCCGGAACTGCCAAAACTCGTGGAAGAGCAGCTCGCGGGAGCGCCACCTCGCTCGCGAACCGAATTCGATCTCGTCGAGACCTCGTTCCTCTCTGCGAGTCCCGAGGCTGGCAGCACGCCGGCGAGCGCGATGGTCACCACCATGAAAGGATGCGACGAGCGTTGCTCGTTTTGCATCGTTCCCTACACGCGCGGCCCAGAGCGCTATCGGCCGGCGATCGAAATAGTCAACGAAATTGCCAAATGGACTCGCAACGGCGCACAGGAAGTGTTGCTGCTTGGGCAGACGGTCGACAGCTACCGCGACGCTTCACTCCCGCCGCCAGAGAGCGACGATCCAGACGAAAGCCAATTTCCTTCACTATTGCGTCTCATTGCGCGAGAGGTGCCTGGTCTCAAACGCCTTCGCTACACGAGCCCGCATCCGAGGCACGCCACTGAGTCTCTCGCACGTGCGCATGCAGAGGTGAGCATCCTTGCCCACCACATTCACTTGCCCGTTCAGTCCGGAAGCAATCGCGTGCTCAAGCGAATGATCCGGCGGTACACGCGCGAGGAGTTCGTCGTACGCGCACGGAGGCTTCTTGCCGCACAGCCCGATATGACGATGAGTACGGACATCATCGTGGGCTTTCCTGGCGAAACAGACGAAGACTTCGAGGCGACACTCTCGCTCGTTCGCGAGGTAGGATTTTCCGCGCTCTTCGGATTCAAGTACTCCCCTCGCCCGTACACTCCCGCGCTCAAGCT
>JAHFDY010000143.1 GCA_023248735.1 Myxococcales bacterium | reverse complement strand
AATCGAAGACGCGTCACTTCCGGTTCCCGTCAAATCGTGCGGACCTCTGAAGGTCGAGTATTTCGCGGGAGAGGATCCTGCTTTTTCGCTTGGCGAAACGAGCCGTTACACCTTCGACTTCCTCACGAGCCACACTGACCTCGCGCGCGTTCTATCGGAACGAAATCCGCGACTCCTTTTCAACCTTTGCGACCAGGGCTTCGGCAATGATCCAAAGAAGGAGCTGCACATCCCGGCGCTGTGCGACGTGCTCGGCATACCCTGCACGGGTGCGACGCCGACGTGCCTTGCACTCGCGTTCGACAAGATCGTCGCATCCACCGTTGCGCGTTCGGTGGGCGTGCCAACGCCGCTAGAGACTTTGCTTGGGTCGAGCGACGGATTGATCGTATGCGGCGAGTTGTCTTTCCCCCTCTTGGTAAAGCCGAATTTCGCCGACGGAAGCTTCGGCATTTTTGGCGACTCCGTTGTGCACAATGGTGCGGAGCTGTCAGCCTACCTTGCGCGCGTGCGGGACTACGCGCTCGGGCCGCTCTTGCTTCAGGAGTACCTGCCGGGCGCTGAGTATTGCGTTGTTGCTGTAGGAAACGTCGACGACAGCAATTTTCGCGTCCTTCCTATCGTCGAAAAGGACTACTCGGCCTTCGGTAATGACTACCCACCCATCACCGGTTTCGAGGTGAAGTGGTGGAGCCATGGCGAGCCGTTTCCCTATGACCTCGATCTTCGCCCCGCGACAATGGCGCGTGAGGAGCACGCACTCATCGAACGCCACGTCGCCAACTTGTTTCGTCGATTCGAGTGCAGGGACTATGCGAAATTTGACTTCCGAAAAGACGCAGCGGGGAACCTTCGTCTCATCGACGTCAACCCGAACTTCGACCTCTTCTCTGACTCGCTGATGCTGATGGCAGAACTCGCTGGGCAAACGCACGCCGCGATCATCGACGATATTCTCGACGCGGCGATTCATCGTTACGCGAGAGGCGTAAACCAGAGTGGCTGATCATCGTCTGGCGCACCGTTGTAGTTGACGGTGATCTCTTCTCCTGCCGCGATGTCCAGAAGTGCGAAGAAGTGGATCTCGTCGCCTGCGAAGCGGCGATCGTAGACCGCGTTTGGCTTGTAGGAATGATTGAAGAGCGAGCCAAAGCCGAGCGCGAGCGCTGCGTCTTCGCCTTCTTCTCCCCAGTAAAACGTATGATCGTAGAACACCGTGTGCTCGATATTTGCCCACTGTTCCTTGGGAATCACGATCACATGGGATCGTTCAATACACTCGCCAAGCGCGATGGCGCGACGTGCTCGAATCCCTCGCCCCCGACCGGCATAGGCTGCAACTTCGATCGCGGGTCCAACGTTCCAATCGCGCACAGACCCATGGATCACGTAGCCATCAATGCGGCCGCGGCACAGAGACGCTCCGCACAAGCAGTCGAATGACCAGGCCGGATCCCATGCGTACGCTTCCGGTTCCTTCGCGAAGTCCTCGGCCGCGACGCTTGCGTAGTCGATGGTGACCTCGTCGCCGATCCGCAGTACACGTCCTGCCACAACCGCAAGCGTGTCGGCTTCGATCCACGCGTTGGCGTCGCACGAGTGATTGATCCACCGCGATTCGTTGTCGGGAACGAGCCACGCGTCAGGACCAATCATCAGGGCGTAACATCGTTCATTTTCTTGAATATCAACTTTCTTGATAATGTCACCACGAAAGTGCGTGAGGGCAGTGCCCGCTTTGAACTCCTCCTGCGCGATGAGCTTCCTACCCGCTATTCCAAATTCGACGCTCAAGCGCGGCGTCATTGGGCAACCTCATGAGTCGCAACCGAGGTCGGCGGGGGAACGCTCATTGAGGTCGCCGCTTGGTGATCCCATAGCTTTTGATACTCGCCGCTCAATAGAAGCAACGCCTCGTGCGTCCCATGCTCCACAATGCAACCATTCTTCAAGACGTAGATCGCGTCGGCCATAACGGCAGCCTTGAGGCGGTGCGTGACAAAGACCACCGTACGTTCGGGCGTGAGCGCGCGCACGGTGGCAAGCACCGCCGCTTCGGTGCGCGAGTCTAGAGACGCGGTCGCTTCGTCGAGAACGAGAACACGCGGATTGCTCAGCAGTGCTCGTGCAAGTGCGACGCGCTGGCGCTCGCCAACCGCAAGGTTCTGCCCGCGCTCACCAACCAGCGTGTCGTAACCATCCACGAGTGCAAGTGCGGTATCGTGCAAACCTGCCGCGATCGAAGCCGCAACAATTTCACCTTCAGCCGCGAGCGGGGAGCCAAGCGCGATGTTGGCGCGCACACTCGTGTTGAGCAGAAACGGCTCTTGAAGGACCGCGCGCACTTGGGTGCGGAGCGACGCTTCCGTTGCCGCACGAAGATCGTGACCGTCAAACATGACGCTGCCCTCCGCAGGATCGTACAGACGGAGCAGAAGATTGAGGACCGACGTCTTGCCTGAGCCGCTCGGTCCAACAAGCGCCACGTAGCTGCCCTTAGGAATGTGCACATCGATCCCACGCAAGGCAACCGATCGCTCGCCGTAGCGAAAATGTACGTTGTGCAGATCGATCGACTTAGAAAGCGGCGCGAGGGCACGCGCATCATGAGCCTCGGCCACTTCAGGAATCGCAGAGAGCACCTCATCAATGCGCGTCATGCCCGCCGCAGAATGGAGGAGCGTCGGCACACGTGCCGCGAGATCGCCCGCTCCATCCAGCACGCCCTTCAGCATGAGATTGAATGAGACGAGTGAACCAATCGTTAGCGTGCCACGGAGAATGAGGACGGTGCCCGCCGCGAGAACCAACACCGAGAGCAACTGCAAGGTCGCGTGCGGTGCGCGATAGACCAGGTAGCCGAGCATGTTCGCACGCAGATTTGCGCGGAAATAAGTCTTCAAGCGATCGACAAAGGACTTTCGTTCGCTACCACCGAGTCCAAATGCCTTGATGGTCGCCTGGGCGGAGATGGTCTCTTGCACCTTGGCTTGGATGGCTCCCTGACTGCGCTGAACGTCGTATGCGGCAGAAGCTGCGCGGGGGGTCAACCACAGTCCGCTCAACACCACGAATGGACCGCCAATCAACGCCACGAGGGCGAGCCGATGGTCGAGCCAAAACAGAGTTGGCACCCCGAAGAGAACGGTGAACAGCGAAGTGATTCCGCCTCCCAGACATGTGTAGAGCGCACTTTCTATCTGGCCCAGATCGGTTGAGAAGCGCGCAATGAGATCGCCGACTTCAGTACGCGCGTAGAACGAGAGCGACAATCGCTGCATGTGCTCGAACATGCGCAACTGGAGATCACGCAGGACAGCGGTTTCGACCCACGCCGTGAGGTAGTCACGCGCGAAACCCACCGCCGCGCCAAGGACCGAGACGATCCCAATCGCCGCAAGCAGGAGCAGCAGAAGCCTGCCGTCTTTTCGAACGAGACCTTCGTCGATAAAGTACTTCAAGCTTGCCTGCGTGCCGAGGTCGACTCCAACCTCGAACACGATCGCAAGTACAAGCGTCACCGAGAGCCACGGGTACACAACGATTGCCCGCGCAAGGCGAACGAAGAGCGCAGCGATCGACATTGGCTTCTTCGCCGATGAGCCCGACGGCGCTGCTGCATGGGGGCGCGCGGATTCACGCAATGCGTTCGTCGGCATCCTGCCAACGAGAGTAGACCCTGCGACGCATTACCAGCGCAACAACGTGGAGGCGCTTCCCCACGACGTGCCTCGGTCAAGGCTGAATTCGTGTGCGAAGCCGATACGGAGCTGCGAATACACCGTCGAGCACTTGCGCGTTGCTGGGCGCACGTAAGGATGACGCAGCGGCAGTACATTCCGAGGATCGACGGGCACGGACGCATCTTGCGAGACAAGCCGTGAGGCATCACTTGTCACGGGATTCACAAAATCGCGCAGGCGACGGATCTCGTAGTGCAAGTGCACAAAATCAGGTGAGTCGGAGTTGCCGACGTAACCAACAAGCTCGCGCGAGCGCAGTCGTCTACCCACGTAAAGATCGCGCGCTGCTTCGTCGAGGTGACCGAACACCGCGAGGTATGGCTTGGTCCCAGTGCCTTCGCGAAGGTTATGAAGCGTGATCACCGTATTGCCCATGAGCTGACCGATGAAAACGACTCGGGCATCTCCGACTTGGGCCTCCAGCCGAAGCATGCGAATGGGCGCGCCACGCACTTGAGGAAGGTCAACCCCTCCGTGCCCCACCGCTTTCATTTTGCCACGTCGCTGGTCTGCGTTGACAACGTCGAGATCGAAGCCGGACGCCACCATGCCGAGGGCGCCCTCTTGCGCAACTGGGTACACGTACGCCGCGTAGTACTCAGGCCGATCAGAACGCCGCGGCACAACTTCGTAGTCGAGCCAATTGCCCTGCTTGTCGCGATGACCATTTTTCACCGCCTCGGCGACGGGAAACCAGGCGCGCAGCGGGTGATTCGGCTCTTCGTTCGCGCGCAGCTTGAGCAAGCGACCGAAATAGGGATTGCAAGGATCATCCTCGGCCTCATCGATTTGGAGCGGCGCTTGATTCGACAATTGATCGAGATCAATTTTCGCAGCGAGCTCGTTCAAGTCAAACTCGACGCCCGCGATGGCTCTCGGAAACACTGACTCAAACTGCCCGTGCTCGGGGTCTGTGGGCCAAAGATCAAGCGCCCGACCCTCCGCCGTACGCGTCGATAGTGCGACGCCCATGACAGAGAGCGCCGCGATGGCTCGCGCATACACCCGCGACGAGAACATCTTCATCCCCACACCATGCACACCATGATTGTTCGCCGACACCAGCGGATGATCAAGGTCACTCGTCACCGTCGCCGCTACTTTTCTCACGAAGACCAAGTGATCGCGCCTTCTTGTATAAATGGCTCCGTTCGAGCTCAAGTGCGCGGGCGGTTGCTGTCATCTGTCCACCGAAGTGTGCGAGCGCTTCGCCCAGGATGCGACGCTCGGCATCTTCAACGAGAACACGAAAGGACACACCGGGTCGAAATAGGTGCCCGCCGCCGCGTGAGGATTCACCGGGTAGCGCCGCGCGAACGTCTTCTGCGTTGACTTCATCGTGCGGCGTCAGAATCACCAGGCGCTCGATCACGTTGCGAAGCTCCCTCACGTTGCCAGGAAATTCGTAGCTACACAGTGCATCAACCGCCGCCTGCGACAGTTGCTTCCCCGGCGAGTCGTTGGCGCGCACTGAACTTGCGAGCAAGTGTGCGGCGAGAAGCGGAATGTCTGTGCGCCGCTCGCGCAGCGCCGGAACCACGAGCGGGATGACGTTGAGGCGATCGTAAAGATCCGCGCGAAAGTCACCCTTCGCAGCAGCGCCTGCGAGGTCGCGATTCGTGGCAGCGACGACACGCACGTCCACCTTGACCGTTTCGTTGCCCCCAACGCGCTCGACTTCGCGCTCCTGCAGGACGCGAAGCAACTTGGCCTGCATCGGTACGGCCATGTCGCCAACCTCGTCGAGAAAGAGCGTGCCACCGCTCGCGCGTTCAAACTTGCCTCGTCGCTGCTTGCTCGCGCCGGTAAATGCTCCCGCTTCGTGACCGAAAAGCTCGCTCTCGATGAGCTCCTGAGGCACTGCCGCACAGTTGAGTTTTTCAAACGGACCGCGAGCGCGCGTCGAGCGCTCGTGGATCATTCGCGAGACCAACTCCTTTCCCGTTCCGCGTTCGCCGATCACGAGCACGTCCGCCGTGCCTCTTGCGGCGCGGCCCAATTGGTCAATTAACTTAACCATCGACGGGCTGTTGCCCACGAGTTCGCCTTGGGACGAACGCAGCGCTTTCGCCTCGGTCTCCGCGCGATCGAGGCGTAGCGCCGTTTCGATCGTGAGGAGGAGCGCATCGGTGTTGAGCGGCTTCTCAAGGAATTGCAAGGCTCCTGAACGCGTCGCGCGGACCGCAAGATCGATGGTGGCGTGCCCGCTCATCATGATGACTGGAACCTCCGCACCCGCCTCGCGCAATTTGCGGAGCAGCTCAACGCCATCGCCGTCAGGCAGCATCACGTCAAAGAGGCAGAGATCGTAGGCCCGCTTCTTGAACTTCTCTTCTGCGATCGCGACGCCACCCGCCACATCGACGTGGTAGCCCTCCAGCGTGAGCGCTTTTTGAAGGGTCGTTAGAATCGCAGGTTCATCGTCAACCACCAGCAAGTACGCGCGAGGCATGCCGGCATCATATCGTCACAGCGCGCGTGGGAGCACGATTGAGAGTTCAACGCGGTTGTGCGCGCTGACCACCCTTATTTCGCCCCCATGCGCATCGGCAATCGTGCGCGCCAGCCATGGGCCAAGGCCCAAACTTCCCTGCTTCCGTGCCTGTTCGATTGAACGAAACGCCTCGAGAAGGTTTCCGGGGATCTCCACGTCCGGCGATTCCGCCGTCACTCGCAACACGACTCGATCACTCTCTTGAATCGCCGTACCGAGCACGATCTCACCTCGACGAACGACGCGCGCCGCAACGAGGACGAGCGCGACAAGCGCCTGGGTAAGGCGCTTCGCGTCGGCAAGAACCGCGAGCGCAGGGGGCTGTTTGTCGGTCTTTACGTCAATGTCGAATCCCGCAAGTTGCGCGCGCGCGGAACGTTCCGCTTGAATGAGCACTTCGGCGATATTCAGACTCTCCGGCATGAGAGTGAGTTCGCCAGCTTCCGCGCGCGCGGCGTCGAGAATCGTCTCGATCAGGTACAAGAGCTCGCGTCCTCGTTGGATAATGATCGATGCGCTCTCAGCTTGCCCTTCCGAGAGGTCCGCGCGCGTTAGCAAGTGCGCGAAGCCCAAGATCGAATTGAGCGGAGATTTGAGGTCGTGGCTCATCGACGCGAGGAACATTGCGCGCGTTCGCTCGGCGGCACCACGCGCTTGGATCGCGTGTTCTTGCGCGGACGCAAAGTCGCGAAACAAATCGGCCACCTCGTCGACCGCGCGGAGGAGTGCGTCGATCGACGCAAACCGCGCACCCGTGAGCACGCGCGCGCCTTTAACGACATCGCTCGCACCGAGGCGTTGAATGCTCTTTGTCGCGAGCACAATGTCTCCGGAGTAAGCCTCACCAAGCATCCACGCAACGACGCCAGTAACCAACACGCACCCGAGGACGACGAGCAAGTAATTGGATACGGATCGCGGGAGCGGTCTGGGTGGGAGGGTAAAGACAATTGACTGTTCGCTCGCGGGCACGACGATTTGTGTCGAGCCGTCGAACAGGCGGTCGCGTTCGTATGTCGACACGAACGACCGAACCGTCGCCGGATAGCCAAGCTGGGCCGCGCGATCGAGAGCGCGATCGGCGCCCGCGTTGTTGTCATTGATCGAGGCGATCACACCATGGGCCAGGTAGAGCGCGTCGCGCTCCCTCTCCGCTTGATCGAGTGCGCGCGAGTGAGCGTGGCCCAAAAGCGCGCTCGCGACCGCGATAAGACCGACTGAAGCAAGCGCGGCAACAACAAAGCGTCGTCGCAACCTTCGGTCCGCATTGGCTCTCGCGCGAAGGACAGAAAGAACAAGCGCCTCACGCGCAATGTCGAGCGGCGCCCTTTCGAGCACCCGTGCAATCAATCCACGCGAGATGAGGTACGAGGGCAGCGTCGCTACTGAAGCGAGCGCGCACGTCAAAATCGCGTACTGCGTATGCTCAACGAGGTCGAGCGAGCGAGGGCGAATATCAGGCGATAGCGTCGCCGCGGCGAGCACCAAAGCGGCAAGCAGACTAAAGGTCGTCACTCGCGCTGGGATGCGGTCAAGCCGTGCCAAGTCTTCAGGGAGGGCACCGGGCAAATCCTCAAAGAGGGCGTTGAGGGTTTTGCGAACGCGAAGGCACTCAAACAGGACGTGCGACGCCGTCACAAACATCCACACAATGGACGCGTAACCGGTGAGCCTCTCGCTCATTTCGAGAGTCACAGGATCGATAAGCAAAAGAGGGCCCGCAAGAACCGGCAGGATTGACCCGGCGATCGCGGCCGCAGCTGCCCCGAGCAAAATGAACTGGGCGGAGAGCTTGGCGGCACCGGCGTTGATCATGCTCGCACCGTTCTGAGCGTGACCGTAAACGCCGAGCCTCTCCCCACTTCACTTTCGAGCTCGAGCTTACCGTCGTGCATTGCAACGAGGCGACGGGTGATCGCAAGACCCAAACCAGTGCCGCGTCGTCGCTGCCTCTCGGCAAATGTTTGCCGAAATTCCTGAAAAATCTGAACGCGTTCCTCAGGCTTGATGCCAGGCCCGGTGTCGACAACAGTCAATTTTCCTGACGCTCCGTCACTGCGCACAATGACGCTGATCTCGCCGCGTTCAGTGAATTTGACCGCGTTGCTCACGAGGTTGGTGACGATCTGCCTTAGACGCTTTGGATCGGCCAAGACCGTGACTCGCTCATAGGCAAGAAACTTGACTTCCACGGGGCGGTCCGCCACCAAGACTGCGGCTTCGCGCACGACCGCAGCGGCAACGTCATTCAAGCTCACAGCCTCCAACTGTATTTTTAGTTGGCCGCTTTCGAGAGCCGACAACTCGAGGATGTCGTTGATCAAGGCGAGAAGGTGGCGGCCGGACCCGCGCACTTGCGCCACGTTGTCGTAGTCATCTGGCGTGAGCGGACCGTCGACCCCACTTAGAAGCACATCGGCGAAACCCAAAATGGCGTTGAGGGGTGTGCGGAGCTCATGGCTTACCGCCGCTAAGAAAGCCGCGCGCTCCCGGTCCGCGGTCTGAGCGCGATGGAGATCGTCGCTGTAGGCGTGTTCGGCAAGGGCGAAGCGGGCGACGAGTTCGTTGAACGCTTGCGTGAGTTGCCCCACTTCATCAATCGATCGCAGCGGTATGGGTTCGCCGGTTGGCTCACTCCGAACGCGCGCCATTGCAACGATGCGATCGCTCACGAAGGAAATGTCGCGACCCGCGTCGCGTCCAACCGCGAGCATGAGCATCGCCGCTCCGGCTGACAGAAAGAGGAAGGCGCCCACGAGGGCTGACAGGAGCGCCGACGCCGATTCGCTCACTTCAGGCGCTGGCACAAACGTGATGAGAAACCGCTCTGCGGATGGTGGCCCCACAGGCGAGACGTGAAAGCGCGCGCGCCCGAGCCGGGTCTCGGCGTAACCATCGCCAAGGCGACGGTATCTTACCAGCTGTACGGAGGCGGGCACCTCAAGTGCGGCGTCACGCACGGGCTCACCATCACGGTCAAAGAGGACCAATTCGACACCCGTGCGACGTGAAACCAAATCGAGCAACTCTTGCTCTAGATCGGGCGGTGCAGCGGGTAGCCTTGCCGCAAGAGTTTCAGTAATGAGCACCGCGCGACGCGAGAACGCAAGTTCGTTCACTTGCTTGACTTCTCGCAAGCCAGCGGCGCCGATGAGCGAGGCAGCAAAGATGCTGATCGCGATGACCACCAGCACAGCAAGCGGCCGCAAATGTAGCCTCACGTATGCTGCAAGCCCCTATTCAAGAGAGGCATCGTATCAGTGAATCGTTGAAACGCTGTTGCGCCGGTGCCACGAGAGCCTCGTAAACAGATTGGGGGACGCCAAGGTGGGAACAAAGCCTACGCATTGTGAGTTTCGTTTGCGAAGCGGCCTCAAGTCCAAGGCAGACCCGTCCGTTATTGGGCAACACCAATCAAACGCCCTCTCCCGACTGACCCAATTCGTTGCCAGTAGACCGACCGATGAACCTCGAAACCCAACATGTAACCCTCGTCGTATACGGTTGGCTCGGCAGCGAACCAGGGCCGATGGCGTGGGTGTTTCCGAGTCTACGTGCGGCGCGAGACGCCGTGCGCGCGCTACGCAACGCCGCCCGTTGGCTCATCGTTACAGGCGAGCGCGCCAGCGAGATCCTTCTGCGTCTTGACGTTCCGATGCTGCGTAACAACGGATTGGTGCTAGCCGAGGGATAGGCGCGTGCACGGTTCGTGTGTGGTTGACGCCAGAAATCAACAAGCTCAACCGCTTCTGGCCGCGCAGAGAACGTTACAGAGCGGGCGCACTCTTGCGCAGGTCGATAAGGTCAGGGATCTTTATCCACTTTGCCTTTCCGGTATCGACGTACTTTGACTTGATTTGCTGAAGGAGGCTCTCGATCATCTGCGCATTTGGAGTTTGACCAAAGCTCGCGACCAGAATGTGTGAATGCACCTTGCCGGGCTGCCGCGATGCAACTGCGATGTCGATCTGCGCGAGCGTTGCCGTGACGTCGTCGGTGCCATACTTGCACTGCGTGGGTGAAACCGCGCCGCCGGCCTCCTCGGCCGAGCATGGAACGGCGCCAGACGTCGGCAGGATAAGCAGCCCGCTTGACGCTGGTGTCGTCCAGTTGGAACCCGACTCCGCGAACCAACTCGAAATGCTCTTCGTCGTGTCTTTGGGGTACGGCGTGTGGCAATTGTTGGGTGCGTCACAGCTCGCCGCCGTGCCTTGACTCGCTGCGGGAAGCGACTTGAGACAATACTCCACGACGCCAGTAACGGCTTCAAAGTTGGTGGCCTCAACCGCCTTGACCCAATCAACCGCCGAGCAAATGTTCGACACATGGCGAACCTTCACGTCAAGCGAGTCGATGGCCGCTCGCTGCTTCTGGAGCTCTGTAATCATCTTCTCGGTGGTGTAGTTCTTGTCGGTCGGAACGTAACCAGCTCCGTTTGCGTGCAGGCCAATCGCATGGCCTGCCGTCTCGAGTTCCTTCAAGATGTTGACCTTGTAGTCGATGCTCTTCTGTACGATCTCCGCAGCTTCCCACGTCGCAACCGCCCCGTTCGCCAGGAAGAGAGCCGATGTGGCGCGAATGTCTGTGACGTAGCGATCGAATGCCGCTTTGTCTGCAACGAGGCTCGCGCCCTCCATGTGAAACGTGAACGCGATGGAGAGCGGCAAAACAACCGTCGGCGACACCGAAGAGTCCGTACCCGCGTCCGGCGACGTCGTGCCTGTGTCTGGCTGGCCTCCGCCCCCATCAGCGTCGAGTGTGGTCGCAGGAGCACCACCACATGCAAAGCAAGTCAACACTGCGGCAGCGGTCCATTCATTGCGCATCGAACACCTCGTCCGTATCGAAGATACACAATGTGTGCCGAACGCGCCGCCGCGTAAATCGTCAATGTTTATGCTGATCTAGCCCACGTGGATGCGGTCCTACTTTTGTCCAGTGGACTGGACATGCCGGGTGCGCCACTGCCGAATTGCCCACCCGACAACAACGACCGCTGCCAAGGCGAAGCCTATGCCGCACCATCCGGGCGTTCCGACGCTGTTAAGCACCTCTGACGCCTTATCAAAGAGCCGTTGGCCAAAAAAGCACATCAAGAAAATCGGAAGCAAGTACCCCGCAAACGATCCCCAAAAATGGGTTCCGAAGCGCACCTTCGATACGCCGAAGGACGCGTGAAGAAGCGGCGGCATCCAAAAAATGAGGCGCAGCAAGAACACCGTCGAAAGCGCGCGCTCGGCCAGAGCGTCGTCGTACTTGCGAAAGCGATCGGGAATCTTGGCGCTGACCCAATCGCGCGCAACAAATCGTGCGAACGAGAATCCTACGACGCTCGCAGCCATCGTTCCCGCCATCGACAGAAGAAATGCCACAGGCCACGGCCAGATCAACGCCGCCGAAAGAACAAACGCTGTTCCCGGAATGCCGAACGGCTGAAAGGCCGCGAAGACCGCGATGAAGACTAAGTATCCCCAAGGGCCAAGCTGAACGAGCGTTTGCTTGACTGCAGCAGGGTCGCGAAACTGCTCGAAAAAACCAAGGCGCCAGCTGGTAAGCAACACGAGAAGCACCGCGACAACAGCCGCGATCCGCAGGGTGCGCGTGGAGCTTTGCGGAAACGGATCGGCCAAGCCAACGTCTTAGCATGGCTGCGCTTCGATCCTAGCGCCGCAACCTGCGCGCGCCGGAGTTGCTGCGCTACATGCGCTCGAGCACGACCGCGAGCCCCTGCCCGCCACCGATGCATGCGCTGCCGACCGCGTAGCGGCCATTGCGGCGTGAGAGCTCGTAGACCAGATGCGCGGTGATGCGCGCGCCACTTGCGCCGAGTGGATGGCCGAGCGCGATGGCGCCGCCGTTCACGTTCGTCTTGCTGCGATCGAGGCTGAGTTCCTTCTCTACCGCGAGATACTGCGGCGCGAAGGCTTCGTTCACTTCGACGACATCCATGTCTGCCAGCGTGAGCTTCGCCCGGGAGAGCGCACTGCGAATCGCAGGCGCTGGCCCGATGCCCATGATGTTCGGATCGACGCCCGCAACACCCCATTGAACGATCCGCGCAAGTGGCTTGAGACCGCTGCGCTTCGCGTAGTCCTCGGATGTCAGCACAAGGCATGCCGCGCCGTCGCAGATACCAGATGCGTTACCAGCGGTCACGACGCCGTCCTTCTTGAAGACGGGCGGGAGCTTGCCGAGCGTTTCGAGCGTGGATTGCGGCCGCGGGTGCTCGTCAACTGCGAAGGTCGTCGTACCCTTCTTGGTTACAATTTCGTACGGCACGATCTCGTCTTTGAACGCACCTTTTTCATTGGCTGCAGCCCAGCGCTGCTGACTTTGTAACGCGT
>JAHFDY010000142.1 GCA_023248735.1 Myxococcales bacterium | reverse complement strand
CCCGTCCCAACACCTCTTGCCCGAAGTGCTTTGCTAAAAGCAACTTAAACGGTTCTGAAATGCGGGAAAGCTCCGTTACCTCGGTCTCGTAGACCGCTGGGTAGTATATTTGTAACCAGCCTCGATCCATATGCTTGAGCTCTGGAGGTACCAATGGGATGGCTACGTTGGCGATGCGCGGCATGTCGCTCGGGCCGTCTTGCTCTCGCGGGCCTTCCATCTGCGTAAGGCCTGAGGCGATCGCTGGCGCCGCGCCCGCCGGAACAGAGGCCAACGCCCGCTGCGAACCGAAGGTCAGCAGTAGCGCGAACAGGCTGAGCAATCGAGCGACCCAAGACTTCATCAGCGAGGAATGTGCATCTGCATTTCCATTTGGCTAGGCCCCCCCGTGTTCGCAACGATGAGCGCCGCCCCGCCCAGGGCCGCCGCGCCACCGATTGCGCCCCAAAACCACCACGATTTGTAGAAGGGACGACCGCCATTGTTTTTCGTCGCTCCCCGCAGAAGATCTTCCTTGAGCGGTGGGTTGCCGTAGGTGAGGGTGAGCGCATGCGCAGCGCCAGCCCAGCTGTGCCCATTCGGCTCGTCAGGAAGGTAGGCGACGCGAAGGAAGGTCCGGCTCGCGCAGTCGAAGGCCCGCGTCTCCGTCGGTGAGAGCGTGACGACCGCGACTGCCTTGGCGGCAAAACGCCCGCAGAGGTCGCTTAGCACCAGACGCGACGCTGCGTCGTCGCCGTGAACCGAGTCGCGGAGCGTGCGCAAATCGGTCAGCATTGTCGATGCGCCTTCCAATGGCGCGTCGCCGGCAAGAACGCGTGCGGCGGATTCCGCGAGGCTTCTCGATAAAATCGATCGATCCCGATACAGTTTCTGCGCAAGCGGCCACGCGACATCGGCGGCATCGGCGGTAGCGACCACGACGATTCCATGAGCGACTGGTGGCTCGGATCCATATGCGATGCCCATTCGTGCAACAGCGAGGAGCACGAAGCCAACGGAGGCCACGTTTTTCACTGAACCCCGGACGCGACGCGCGCGGCTTGGCCGAAGGCGGGCGCTTGTTCGACAATGATCTTGACTAAATCAGGCGCGCCTCTCAGGACGGTGCACCCGAGGACGAGCAACGCACATGCAGCCGGCGGTCCCGCAAGAGCGAGCGGTCGCAAACGTGAGAATGCAGCTTGTGCCGCGAAGCCTGCCATCAACGTGAAAGCGAGCAAGTCGAGAAACAGCGCGGTTGGCTCGCCGCTCGACGCTGGCGATCGCAGCGACCACGCGACGACGAAAAGCAGCGCGAGGCCTCCCGCATACGGGAGTACGCGTTGTGCATTCGGCGCGTGAGTCTCGATCAACGACGCGATCCGTTGGCTCGTCATGATTGCGGCGACGAGCGCCACGAGCGCCACAACTGCGAACGTGCCGCCTGCAAGACCACGATGGTGCGTGTTCCTGTGAAGGGTTGCGCCGGCGATCAAAAGGAACACGTATAGGGCGGACGCGGAAAACAAGGCTGCGCCGAGCTGCAATCGTAAGCGGTCGCGAAAGAGCGCCACCGCGCCTTGTGAGGCACCGCGGAAAGCGATCACCGCGAGTACCATTGGGAGCACCGTGCTCCCAGCGATCGCGATCCACACTTTCCACCATGAAGTGTGGCTCGCGATCGCACCGTTCGTGCGCAACGCAGCGGGTATCGTCGAGAGCACCGCAGCGATCGCCCCCATGCCGACGGCCGTACCGATGCGCATGACGTTCGACGTTGGCGCCGGCTCGGGCAACCAAGATGGGGTGAGCGACGGCCGTGGGGGCAAAGTCGGCATTGGAAGCGATTATGTCAGAACACGTCGGGTGAGAAGTACGGCGCACACGAAAAGATGCGCTCGGTGCGGGCGACGGCTTCGGCCGAGATGCCCTCGAGACGCCCCATCGCGAGCAAAGCCTCCGCTGCAACGCCGCCAAACGCGAGCTGCACGATGCCCTGCGGTGAAATCGTAGCTTCGACTGCTGCGTCTGAAGCGGCCTGACGAAGCGATCCATCATGGATCGTGAAGCGCTCGGCGCCGACCGCAAAGGTGAGCGTTTCTTTCGACCGATACCCCCGCGCCGCGAGTGCACGAGTGAGCTGGACAATGCGTATCGACGGGCCTGCGGCGAGCGTGCCGATTGGGTGTTCAACCGCTGGGTCTCCGAAGCGACCGTGCTCCGAGTCGCGCACCGCATCGAGCAACGGGTCGTTTCGGCAAACGTCAACTTCGATGACGATCGCTTGGCCCGCGAGCGACCGTGCCCAGTTCCATAGCGCTCGCTGCGACTTGCCGTCGGCCCACGCCCAATCGTGAATGAGCAACTTTGTGGGACCATGGAGAAAGCCTTGATGAAGCGAAAATGAAACGTAGGCAGTGACTTGATTGCCGGTGCGCAAGCAAAGTTGCGTGGAGGCATCGTCTGTCCAAATGCGCTCCCATCGTTCGTCAGAGCGATCGAGCATGCCGGTTCGTTCACCGCAAAATCGCTCATAGAGAGCCATGATTTGCGCAGCATCGTCGCCAGTGATCGGCTGCAGGGTGGCGCGCTGCCCCGCAGGAAATGCGAGTGGGTGCGCGGCAAGGCGTACATAGGGGCTCACCGATTCGTAACCGAAGCGGTGGTAAAACGACTGGGCGAATGGGTAGAGGAGATCGAGTGATGCACCCGCTTGGTCCGAACGCGCATGCAAGTGCGTGAGCAAGGCGGTGGCGACGCCACTGTCGCGCGCTTCGGGCGCTGTGCCGAGCGATGCGATCATCGCAACGCGGAGTCGTTTGCCGCCGAACCATCCGTCGGTGATCGCATAGAAAGCGTGCCCTAAGAGGTGCTCGCCTTCCTCGATCACAAAAAGATCGTCGGGGTGGAAGCGGGTATTTTGAACAAAATTGAGCCGTCTCGAAGCCAAACTGCGCCCATCGGGAAATGCGTTTTGATGGATCGCAATGAGGCGTTCGAGGTCGGCTTCCTGCGCTCGACGAACAGTAAATTGGCTCATGTAGTCCTGCTGGTTACATAGTGCATGGCTTGACGCAAATTAGGCCACGCTGATCTCAGTGTGATAGCGGCCGATGGTATGGCCGTGGAAGAGAATCTCGAAAAGTCTGACAAGCAATCGGCTCGTCTTGGCGGCGCGAAGGCGGACTTCGTCGGCACCCTTGGGCGAAGAGTTGCGGAATGCAGCGATCTTCTCACGGCTTTTGAGGCCACGCCCGAGAATGAGGGCGTCCGCGAGCAGCTGAAGCGAAAATTGGCGGCCCTGGAAGTGGGCGCCCGCTATCTCCGTTTTGAGCGGCTCGCCAAGTCGATCCAGGACGCCACGGCGGTTCTCCAGGCAAAGGAGCGGTCTCGCAAGGACTTTCAGGCGCTTCGCACGCTCGTCCGCGAACTTCCAACGCTTGTGTGGGACGCCCCCGAAGAGAGTGCGCCACAGGTCGAACATGCGACGCTCACCGCCGTTCTCGTGGTCGGTGACTCCGAATTGTCCGAGATGTTGGGGCGTGAAGCTTTCTCTCGCCGCAAGTTCTCGTGCGCGACTGTCGGTGACACCACCGGCGCGGAACAGCAGGTGCGAGGTTTCGCTCCCGACCTGGTCATCGTCGACGCCGATCTTGAAGGCGCCTTTGAATTCGTCCAGACCATTTACGATGACCCTTGGTCAGAGCCGGTGCCGACGATTGTGGTGGGAACGTTCGCTCGCCACGAGGAGAAGGCGCAGTATCTGTCGCTTGGCGTTACGAAATTGCTCTCAAAGCCCGTCTTGCGGACGTCGTTGCTCGTGACGGCAGCGCAGGCTCTCGACCAGCGTGAGGGTCGGACGATCCAAATCGCGCTGAGCGAACCAACGCTTGAAGAGTTGGGTGAGCGACTCGCGGAAGAGGTGCGGCGATCGATCGTCGACGTCGTTGACGTGCGATTGCGCGGCGAGACGATTCGTCGCAACGACGAAATCTGGGGTGCGTTTCTCGGTGCGATCGCGCGAGCACGTGATGCGATCTCGCGGTCCACAGGCGGGCGCATCCGATATCCGCGCACGCAAGCCGAGGCCGTCACCGTGGTGGCAGGTCTCCTCGAGCAGACGCCCGGTTCACATCGAGGTGCTGATCTGCCCGCGGAGCTCGACGTGCCGCTCGAGGGTTGTCGCGTACTGATTGCGGACGACGATCCTTCGATTACGTGGTTTATCGCCGATCTCCTCCGCGCTGCAGGTTGCGAAGTGCACGAAGCGAGCGATGGTCAACAAGCGTTCGAGATCGCATGCCGCACCACGCCCCATCTCGTCCTTGCGGACATCGTGATGCCGCACCTCGATGGTTTCGGCCTTTGCCGCGCAATGCGGCGCGATCCGATCTTGAAACACGTTCCGATCGTGTTGCTCTCGTGGAAAGACGACTTGCTTCAACGCGTTCGTGAGCTGGGTGTCGGCGCCGCAGGATACCTTCGCAAAGAGAGCGACAGCACTGCGATCCTCGCGCGTGTGCGCGAAGTGCTGCATCCACGGGCGCGAGTTAAGGCCCGGATTACACAGGAAGATGCGGCATACGGTCGCATCGATGGAGTGGGCGCCGTCGGCTTGCTCGAGATCGTTCGAGAGCTGCGTCCAAACGCGCGGATTTCGGTACAGGACGCGACGTTTCTCTATGAACTCGAACTGCGCGCCGGGGAACTAATTCGCGCAACCCGCATCGCGCCGGATGGCGAGCTCTTGTGCGGCACCGCAGCTCTGAGGCATTTACTTGGCGTCTCCGCAGCGCGCTTTCTCGTTATCACCGCCGAGGAGCCGCTCGAATCGGAATTCGACGTTGGTGAAGTCGGCGCGGCCTTTGTGCCCTTCGTCGTGAGCGCACGTGCGGCCCTCGCGGTGTGCACCGGTGCGAAGCTCTCCGGTGTTGAACACGTGGAACTTGATCCAGAGGTTGTGCGTGACTACTTGCTCGCGACGCCTGATCCCGCACGGCAGGTGGTGCGCAAGCTCGCACGAGGAGATTCACCGCGGCGCATGCTCGTCACGGGTGAGTTGCCCCCGGCGCTGATCGAAGATGTCCTCGCGGAACTTGCAGTTCGCGGTGCGGTGACGGCAATTCGTACCTCGATCGGTGACGATTTGCTCGAGGTCGCGCGCCATGACGCCGAAGCGATTCAAGTAGGCAAGCAACTTCACCGTTTGCAAGCGTTACCTGATCCGGTGCATCACAGCCTCACGACTCACCCACCCGACGTCGCGCAAGTGCCGGCCGAGGTCGCGTTGCAAGCCGTGAGCGAAGCCGTAAGCGATCTCGAGGCGCTGAAGTTAATGATTGGCGACGCGGGGCGCCCTCTAGCTGATGAAGCATCCGCGGAAACGCCGCACGCTTTCGTTGCGCAACAGCGCGTTTCAGAAGACAAGCATCTTGACGAAGTCGCGCAACCCGATTCTCCGGAGCTCGTGTCCGCAGCGCCTCTTGCGCCTGCATCTTTGGAGGAGCCAGGCTGGATCGACGCCGCCTATGAGCCGCAATCGAACAAGCCCGAGGAGGGCGCGAAGTGTGAGCCTCAAGGCGCGATGCAAAGCGTCGCGCCGGTTACCGCCTCTAGCGACGATCTCCCAGCGGGGGTTCCCCAGAAGGGTCGAGCGCGCGTGGTTGCTTTCGTGACGGTCGCGGCTGTCGCTATCGTAGCTGCACTCTACGTTCAAAAGACGCTACCTCGCTCGTCGTCGCAGCAGGCGGCCAACGCGGCGCCACTCGCGCCAACGGCGGATGAGGGGGCGCAAGTTCCTCCTCCTGCAGCGCTCGCGATCTACGTGAGGCCCAATGCCGGGCCGTGCGAAAGCGGGAACGCCCAGGGTTCGCTTGTGTTCGACGTTCCTCACGACGCTGCGGTTCGGGTTGACGGTCAAGCGCGAGGCAAGGGGGGGCCCTCCGCGCCCTTTGCGATTGCCGCGGGATCGCATGACGTCCGCGTCGGCGTGCCTGGCAAAGAGCGAACCGCCGTCGCTGAGGTCAGGCCCTGTGCTACGACCCACGTGACGTGGGAATAAAGCGATCAGTACAAGTTTCATTTGTCTTGGCGCTAGTGGGCTGCAGCACGCGACCGAATCCTTCCGTCGACGGGCAAGCACCCGCGTCGTTGCGCGAGGAACGCGCACACAAGCTCACGGACAGCCTCGTCCTCGGTCATCATGGCTTTCTCGCCGATCTCGGGGAAGCGTCGACCCCGCTGTGGCTTCGCGGTGAATACGAAGGTGGGGTAGAGCTCGAAGGCGCAACGTGGGCGCGCCCGTCGTCCTCAACGTTCGCACTCCTGGTGCCCTGGCACGAGCAAGCGGTAACACTGCCGCCGCACGATGCCGGTGCTGCCGTCTCCTCAAGGGTCTTTGTGCAGGCGCGGTTGCATGGTCTGCGCGATGGTCGCGCCGCAGTCTACCTCAATGGGAAGCTTGCGGGCAGCTGGGCATTTTCGCGCGGCGAAACACGCGTGGTTGTCGCCCAGGGCGGCGCCGCAGAATTGTCGCAGGGCCTAAACGAATTGGTTGTGCACGCAGCGCTAGGCAAGCACAAAGAATCGGCGTTTCTCATCGACTGGGTCCACGTCGCTTCGGGTGACGCTGACCCGCACTATGCAGCGCCAACACGTCGCGAAGCATTGGGTTCAGCGACGCTCAACGGCGACTCGAAACCGATCGTTGCTTTGCGAGGAGCGAGTTTCGCGCGATGGGTTGGAGCGATTGCGCCTGGAACTCGGCTCAAGGGCGCACTGGCTCTCTCTTCAGCGGGAAGCGCAAAGGTGGTGATTCGTCGGTTGCGCGATTCGGAGCCACCGAAGGTACTTGTCGAACAAGTACTCGATGCGCCGTCGGCGAAAGAGTGGCAGCCCATCGACGTTGAGGTCGAGGGTGTAGGCGGCGCGACGGAGATCGCGTCGATCGAGGTTTCTGTGCCACAAGCGGCCAGTGGTGTTCGTGTGGAGGTTGGCGATCTTCGTCTCGTCGAGCCTCGGGATGGAGTCGTTGCGACACAACGTCGCGGCACTGCGCGCGTCGTGCTCGTGGTCCTTGGAAGCTGGCCAACAGCGACGACGCAGACTCCTACAGGGCCCATCGACCTACCCAATTGGTCCTCGCTCACGCAGCGTGGCGCATTGTTTTCACGGCACCGCGCATCCTCGACGAGGGAGGGTTCGTCCCTCGCAAGCGTCCTTTCAGGCCTTCATCCGAGCGAGCACGGAGTTTCGGCGCCGGGCTTGATCCTGCCGAAGGATGTGCAAACCGTGGCCGACCTCGCTCGTCAAGCGAGTGTACCAACCGTTGCGTTCTCCGCGAATCCGACCGCGGGTCCGGCGTTCGGCTTTTCACGTGGTTGGGACACGATGAAGAACTTTTCTCCCGTGCGAGAGGCGACGGTCCAAACGTTTGAGGGCGCGACTGAGTGGGTGCGTGCGCACAAAGATGAGCGTTTCTTCTTGATGGTGCATGCGCGCGGTGGTCATCCGCCGTGGGATATCAGTGAGCGGGACCTCAAAGACCTTCCACCCGCGAACTACAGCGGTGGGCTTGATCCACGTAGGGCGGGCGAGACGCTCTCGAAGGCGCGCTCGATTCCCAAGCACTTCACAGACGCCGATCGGACGCGAGCATGGGCCGCGTACGCGTACGCGCTGCGTCGGGAGGACGACTCACTTGGGCAGTTCGTACGTGAGCTCGCCAAGGTGGACGACCTTCGCGACACAACGTTGATCGTGACGGGTGACGTTGGCATCGTCCCTCATGCGTCCGTTCCGCTCGCACCCGTCGATGGACTCGACGAAACCGCGCTCTCGATACCCTTGGTTGTCATCGCGCCGGGTGTTCCAAACGGTGTTGTGATGAGCGCGTCCTCATCTGTCGACGTTGCAGCGACGCTTGTTGCGTCCCTCGGGCTCGAGTTGCCCAAGCACTTTCATGGCGAGGATCTCTTTCTTCGCGCCACGCAAGAACAAACGTCAGAAAGACCCGTCGTGGCGTTCGATCGGGGCACGTATTCGATACGGTGGGCCGATTTTGTCGTTTCAGGCCGCGAGTTTAGCGACGCTCGCTTCTGTTTCACGCGCGTGGACCCACATTGTGCCAGCGATGTACGAGGAAGCTATCCCATCGCTCTCGAAGCACTGCTCGGTCAGCTGGTCTTGCTGCGCGGCATGAAGGTTCGCGTTGCACAAGAGAGCGTCTTTCTTGATCCTGTCACTCTTGATCAGCTCACCGCGTGGGGTTTGGGCGTCAAACGCAAAAAGTAACACCGTCATTACGAATACGAACCGATTGATAAGGGGAACGACTCCAATGTTGAGAACTCGCTGGTGGCTCGCTGCAATCATTCCACTTCTCGCGTGTGGAGGTCCCCCATCGCCGCACGTCGCACAGTCGTCATTACCAGCGTCAACGGCCGCTTCCGGACGCGGCATCGCCTTTAGCGAAAGCGCGCTCGCGCAGCGGGACGAATCTGCGCTCGTCCCAATTGACCGCTTTGACGCAAGTCTAGGTGACCGCGCTTCAGCCACCACTTTGCTCGCCTTCGTCGACCCATCAGCCGAAGAAGCGTCCAACATTCTCACGATCTCGCGCGCTGTCGAGAAAGACGTACCAACGGTTCGCATTGTTTGGAAGCTGCTCCCGGCGAAAGATGACGCGCCAGGACATCTTGTATCCGCCACTGCGCAGGCTGTTTTCAACTTGGGCGGCCACGATGCGTTTTTCAAGTTTATTGACGAAATCGTCAAGCATAAGAACAGTAAAGGAACTGTACTTCTTTCCATGGCTGCTACTGCGAGCGGTGTCGATAAAGACGCCTTGGCTAGAGAGAGGTTAAGCACTCGCGTCCTTGAGAAGCTGGAGCGCGATCAGAAGGTTGCGGCCGGTCTGAAAATCACCAGCGCGCCTGAGGTGCTCGTCAACGGCATCAACATTCGAACCGACCTTCCCGCCGCAGACATTGCCGGGTACGTCAAAGAGCAGGCCGAGGTCGTTCAGAAGGCAGGCACACTCTACGCAGACCTTGTGAAAGCCGGTCGCGCGAGGATGGAAGCCGATCGGCAGAAAAAGGACGAGAGCGAAGAAGAGCTCCCTTACAACGAAACTCTTGTTTGGAACGTGCCGGTGGGCACGAGTCCCGTTTCGGGACCCAAAGACGCGCTCGTTACGATCGTCGACTTCGCTGACTTCGAGTGCCCGTATTGCGCGAAGGTCGAACCGACGTTCGCCGAGATTCGCAAGACCTACGGCGACAAGGTGAGGTTCGTGTGGAAGCACGAACCGCTGCCGTTTCACTCCAAGGCAATTCCTGCGGCGATGCTCGCTCTCGAAGCGCGCGCTCAGCAGGGTGATGTCGGCTTTTGGAAGGCTCACGATGCGATGCTTGGGAATCAAGAGCACCTCGACAGGGACTCGCTCCTCGGTATCGCAGAGGAGCTCGGCCTCGATCTTGAAAAAGTGGATCACGCGATCGAGACGAACAAGCACAAAGCAGAAGTCGATCGCGATCTCGCGCTCGCCCAGGCTGTCGAGGCTTCCGGCACGCCACACCTTTTCGTGAACGGAAGGCGATTTGTTGGCGCGCAGCCGTTCGAAAAATTGAAACCGGTCATCGACGAAGAGATCGCGCACGCCGATGCCCTGTTGAAGAAGGGCATCAAGAAAAACAAGATCTACGACCATATTTTGGCGACTGCGGTTGCCGAGGCGTTGCCGGTTTTCGTCAGCGCAGACGTGCCCGATAGCGCGCCGCGAAAAGGAGCGGGCAAGGTCGTTGTGCAAGAGTTCGCCGATTTTCAATGCCCCTTTTGCGCGCGCGTGAAGCCGACGGTTTCGCTTCTGATGCGCAGGCATAGTGCCGACGTGCAGCTCGTCTGGCGAAACCTACCGCTGCCGATGCATCCCGATGCACCACGCGCCGCGCTCGCTGCGTTCGAGGCTAAGAAGCAGAAGGGCGACGTTGCGTTTTGGAAAATGTACGACCTGATGTTTCGCGGCACGAGCAAGCCCAACGGCCTGAGCCAAGACGCGCTCATTGGCTACGCGAAGGAATCGGGGCTCGATACCGTGGCTTTCAAGGCCGCATTGGAAGGCAACACCCATCAGGCTCTCTTGGAGGCCGACAAGGCGGAGGCCGATCGGCTCGGCTTCAACGGCGCACCTAGTTTTTTGATTGGCGGCTACATGCTCTCGGGCGCGCAGTCGTACCGCACGTTCGAACACCTCCTCGACTACGCGAAGAAGCACCCCAAACCGGAAAAGGACATCGTCAAAATTGTTGACGTTGCGCCAGGCTCGGGAAAAGAGATCAAGACAGGCGACGAAGTGATGGTGCACTACACGGGCACGCTCATGAACGGCACGGTGTTCGATAGCTCGAAGAAGAGGAACGAGCCGTTCGCCGTAAAGTTGGGCGCGGGTCAGGTCATCAAGGGTTGGGAGCAGGGCCTCGTCGGCATGAAGGCTGGCGGAAAGCGCATCTTGCAGATCCCGCCCAAGCTCGGTTACGCGGGCGTGCAGAAGGGACAAATTCCCGCTTGGTCGACGTTGGTCTTCGAGGTCGAGTTGGTGAGTGTGAAGTAAGCACTGATCGTCCTACCGCATCACTGTGAATCCCACCGCGCGCGCTGCGATGGCGAGCGCATCGTCGTGCGTCGCAAATCGCAGCTCTGGCACACGCATTCGCAGTGCGCGAGCGCTTGCGAGGTGGATGGCGTCGGGAGTGCCCAGGGTCGTTGGAAGTGGTTCGGCTGCACTTCGCAAGATGCGTCGATCGAGTGTGATCGTATCGAATGACGCGAGGAGCTCGTCCACCGACTCGCGCCGCTCCGCCACCTCGTCGTCAGCTAATTCTCCCGCAAGTCGGGCGCGATCGAGCGTTCGGAGGCACTCAACACGGATCAATTCACTCGACGAGGCGTGGCGGATGCGAGACCACGCGCGGAGTCGTCGAGGCTCACCCAGCACTACACGAAGCAGCACCGATGTGTCGACGTAGACCCTCACCGGGAGCCGCGCTCCTTTTGGAGGAGGGCAAGTGAGTCAATGGGCGATCGCGTTCGTCTAAACCGCCTTCGGCTGACGGCAGAGAACGGCTTCGACGCAGGGGTGAGGTCGAAGCCGTCCTCGGCGATCACCGGTACAAGCTGTGCGACGGGGCGGTCGCGATCGGTCACGACGTAGGATGCCCCTCGCTCGACGGCGCGGATGTGCATCGAGAGCTCATCCTTCAACGTCGCGATCTTAACGCTCTTCATGGCTATATGTAGCCATGAATCAAAGGACCGGTCAATCGCGAGAGGAAGGCCGAAGGCCAGGACCGCAAAAGCGGTCATCGCACGCCGAACGCAATACGGATGCCCGCGGGGACTGCGGTCGCTTTGCGCGTGATGTGCGGACACATCGTGGTGAACGTCCGAAACGATTTGACGTGGAACGAGCGAATTACGGGTCATCGATGCGAGCAGCGCGACGCGCTGGTATGCGCCGTCGACCTGCGCTACCGTCCGGCCCCCTTGGCGGTTGAAACTGACCGCCAAAGGAGAGGTGTCCGAGTGGTCGAAGGAGCATGATTGGAAATCATGTGTGGGTGCAAGCCTACCGCGGGTTCGAATCCCGCCCTCTCCGCAGGTCCACGTTGAGCCGACGGCTCGCGTGCCCGTCTAATGGCGATGCTCCGAGATCCACGTCGGTTCACGTAAGTCACGAAGGGTCACCTGGTGCTGACTAGTTCACGAATCACGCCAAGCGATCTTCCTTCGAGCGGCGGAGAGAGGCCGTGTTGAACTCAAGTCCGGCTCTTGCTCCTGCGACGACGATTCTCGCCGGCGCGGTACTCCTCGGCACGATCTCACCGCGCATCGCTGCCGCCCACGAATGCGATGCGGCTCGCGGCCCGCTGGAGATCTGCCCTTGCGACCGATACGGTAACGCAATCCCGAGGATCGCAGAGTCGACCACATGGGTGTTCGCGGGCGGCGGTTTGGAAGAGAGGCGTGGCTTCTCGCCGTCGCCAGCCATCCTTGGCATCGGTGCAGAGGTGACGATCGGACCTCTCGCGCGCTACCGAGGATTTCCATCTTCGGCTTGGGACCCGGGCGACGCCGAGGTGCGCGCCGGGGTCTGGGCAGTTGGGGCGACCCACTTTGATGGCCGCACTTTGGTCGAGGGGGGAGTCAAAGCTCACCTCGGAGCGATCAACACCGCCGAGTGGGGCACGTTCGACGTTCGTTTGGGCGCTGGATATGGCGCGTTCGACGCTAAGAAGAGCCCATTTTTCGTGACGACCTTCACCTGGGGCGTCCGATCTTTTCAACAGCGTTACGGGCTCTGCGGCCCCGGTTCCCACAACCTTCCAAAAGCGCACGGCTACGGCTCGGTGATTCGTGCGTTTGTCACGCTGCGCCGAGCAACGAACGCGGAGCCGAACGTCGAATTTACTGTTGGCATCGAGCTCAGCCCGACATTCCTGCTCCCACCTTACTCGTGGTTTCGGCTCGGTGGGGGACCGGCGTGAACTCGTTGGCGATGCTCAGTGCGCGTCATCTCCAAAGCAGCGCTGGTCGTCAACTTGGTGAACGATGCGAGCGCCGCAGAGCCGAAGCCCTCGCCGGTAGAGGTATTGACGACACCAGCCTTCGAGCACCCAGCTCCGCGCCGTCCCGAGATCTACGCCGTGAT
>JAHFDY010000141.1 GCA_023248735.1 Myxococcales bacterium | reverse complement strand
TGTGGAAATTCTGACGAAAAGGATGCGGGGAGTGGTTTGATGAAGCCCCGTGCTATGACGCGCCACCCATGAAAGAACGCGTCATCGTAGCCATGAGTGGCGGCGTCGATTCCGGCGTTGCGGCGGCACGGCTCGTCGATGCGGGTTACGAAGTGGTGGGCGTGACGCTTCATCTTTGGGACTACCCCGACGAAGGTCCGGGCTCCCACGGTCGCTGCTGCGCGCCGGAAGACCAGTACGACGCAAGGCGCACCGCCGACGCGCTCTCTTTCGCACACTTCACCTTTGATCGACGCGACCTCTTCCGTTCCGCGATCGTCGATCCATTCGTCGATGCCTACCTTTCCGGCGAGACGCCGAGCCCCTGCACTGCCTGCAACCGCACGGTCAAGCTGCGTGAACTCCTCGCAATTGCACGACGTCTCAACGCGACGAAAATCGCAACGGGACACTACGCGAGGACGGGTGTCGACGAAGAGGGTCGGGCATTTATCGCCGAGGGCAAGGACAAGCAGAAGGATCAGAGTTATTTTCTCTACGCGACGCCGCACGAACTCGTAAACAAACTTGTCTTTCCGCTCGGCGAAAGTGAGAAGGCCGAAGTGCGCGCTGAAGCCGTGTCGCGCAATCTGCCGGGTGCCACCAAGGGCGAGAGCCAAGAGCTGTGTTTTGTGGGCAGCGGACAGGGCGCTTACGCGGAGTTCATCGAACTTCGCGCCAAGGAACGCATTCGTCCCGGCAACATCATTGACCAAGACGGGCACGTCGTCGGACAGCATCAGGGCCTTCACACGGTGACCGTTGGCAAGCGCAAAGGACTCGGCGTGTCGCTCGGCAAACCGGCTTTTGTAACCTCGATAGATCCCATTTCCGCAACCGTGCACGTCGGTTCGCAAGAAGCCCTTGGGTGTTCCCGCGCGCTGCTTGACGACGTCGTCCTTGGTCCGGGCATCTCGTTCGTTGCCGGCCAAGAGGTACGCGTACGTGTGCGGTACCGGCACGAGGGTGCCAGTGCGATCGTCTCGGAGGTTTGCGGTGATCGCATGACGCTCACCTTTCCGAGAAAGGTCCGCGCTGTGGCGAAAGGGCAAATTGCAGTCCTGTATGAGGGTGAGCGCGTGCTCGGCGGCGGACGCATTGCATTCGGCGACTACGGGGCAGCTGCTGCACAAAGCTGATACGCGTTTCTGGACCGGTGTCGCGACCCCACGAAATCGAACGTCGACGGAGATGATGCCTCCAATAGATTCAAACAAAGGCTCAGCGGGCCAACCAGCACCGGCGATCGACCCATCGCGTCTACGAAGGGCGCTCATGGTTGGACGAGGCACCACCGCCGCAAGCGCGACTCTCTTGTTCCTCATCAATCCAATCGACAAGGTGCTTAGAGATACGGATCTTGCCATTCGCGTCGGAGAACTTGGCGTCTGCACCGGCATCGCCGGCAGCATTGGGTTCGTGATCGCCGCCCTACTCGCCCGGCGAAACAAGGGCTCGCCTTTGGGTTCCATCGCCTTCGCCGTTGCCGCTCTGATCTTTGCCGCCTTGCACATGCTGGCCGTATTTGGACTCGCCTTCGCGAGGGCGATTTCGTCTGGTCTGCACGGCGGGTTCTAGGCTTCTCGTCGAAAAGCCACGTTTTTCGGGAAGACATCGCGGAACTGCTACCCTTCTGGGCACGATGTTCCGAAGGCATGCGCTCGTCCTCGCGTTCTCTGCCGCAGCGACGACCCTCATGAGTTGCTCGCTCGCGTCAGGCGAAGGCGCCGCCTCGGGCAGTCTTAACGTCCGCGGATGCTGGGAAGGCGAGTTCAACTTGAATCCCGATTTCTTCAGTGTCCTTCCGTATCGCGAAGACACGCTCATGTTTCGTATTCAGAACGGGAGCGACTACGAGAATTTCTCCGACGGCATTTCGATTGTGATCAATCAAAGTAACAATATTCGGGAGAAGTTCCTCGGTGAACCGTTGCTTGTCGGCGTCTCGCCTGAAATCACACCGCCCGGTGTACCTCTCGTCCCTGATCTGAGCCCAGCGCTCGTACAAGCGACGCTCGCTCTCGGACGCAGTTGTCACACACAAAACGTGCAACTCTATGCACTAAGTCGGGTTCGCCTCGGTCCCAACGGTGAGTGCTCCGATGCGGCAGGGGCCCCTCCGGACACGTGCGGCGTGACGCCTACGCGAGAAGGCACCAGCACGATGACTTTCACCTCCCTCTTCAACGGCGATGTCGCGACCGCCGACGCTCAACAGCGCCTGAACGAGGGGACGTTCGATCTTTACCTCGCCGATCCACGCGAGGTTTGCTCGGACGGGAGTGGCTCGCCGCCGCCATGCCGCGGACACGTTAGCGGCAACTTCCGATTCTTCTACCAGCGCGGTCGGCCCGCGCAGCCATTTCCATAAGCGTTCGCGGCGCCGCGCCAAACGCCCACACGTGGCGCGGGGTGCGGCCTTGGCGGCTGTGGCCATCCTTGCGGGACGCGACTAGCCCCGATACGCTCCGAAGGTGCGTTTCGCGCTCAGGAAGCTGATTTCAGCATGCGTCATGGCGGCGCTGCTCGCTGGCTTTCCGCACGCCGGATTCGCCCAAAACGGTGCGCCGAGTGTGCAAAAGGGGGACACGGCGAGCGAAACGAAGGGGGGCGAGCTGCTCGCCTCCGCGCGAAGCTCGTGGGAGCAAGGCAGTCTTGAGGAAGCAGCCGTTCTCTACCAGAGCGCCCTCGACGCCGGAAAGCTCACAGCCGACGAGTGGATCGAAGCGCACACACACCTTGGCACCGTAACGTTTGCAACCGGCAAACTCGATCAGGCCAAGCACCACTTCGCAGTTGCGGCGATGGTCGATCCGAATTTCCTTCTTCCAGCTGAAGCCAGCCGTCGAGCAAACGACTTTGCGACCGCGCAGCGAAAGGCCGCAGAAGCAGGCGGCAAGTTGGATCTTATCCTTCGGCCCCCAGGGTCTGCGACCGCTGGGCAGCCGGTGCGTGTGGACATCCGCCTGAAGCGAGACGCACTCACGATCGTCAAGAAGGTTGAATTAACAATCGAAGCTGGCAAGCGTCGGCTGGGCAAGCAAGTCCTGGGCGCGAAACCCGAGCTCGAGTTGCAGGTAACCGCAGCGGCGTTCCCCAAAAATAGTCAGCTGCAGATCATCGTCAGGGCGCTTGACGAACACGAGAGCACGCTCGTCTCACGCGTTGCGAATATCGCGATCGAGGGTGGCGGCCCCGTGCTCGCGGACCCTGTTACTGGCTTGCCGAAGGACCCATCGACGACAAAAAAGGGAAAGGGCAAGAGCTTCTGGGCAACACCTTGGCCCTACATCATCGGTGGCACGCTCCTCGTCTCAGGCGGCATCACGCTCATCGTGATGACCCGCTTTCCTGACGTAGACACCCAGCCGATCAAGATAATTGGCGCACCGGTCAGTGCGGGAATGGCTCCGCGATGGGCTGGGGGCAATTGATGCAGCCTTTTTTCCCTCCTAGCGACAGCTCTCCGCAGGGCGTACCCAAAACCGATTCCAATGACACGTACGCGGGCACTTTTTTTCTTGGGCGCTACCGCGTGGTCGACGAGATCGGCATCGGCGGTATGGCAAGCGTGCATCTTGCACGCGTCGATGGACCGGGAGGATTTCAGAAGTGGGTCGCGATCAAGCGCATCCATCCGCATCTCGTGGAAGACGACTCATTCGTCAATATGTTCCTCGATGAGGCACGAATTGCCGCGCAGATCTCGCACCCGAACGTAGCCACCGTATTCGAGCTCGGAAGCGACGACGACACGTACTGGATCGCGATGGAGTACCTCCACGGCGAGCCAGTGCGCGAAGTCATGCGTCGCCTCGAAGAGATGAACCGCACCATGCCTCCCGAGATCGCCTGCCGCATCATCATCGACGCCGCCGAGGGTCTGCACGCCGCGCACGAGCTAACCGGTCACGACGGCCGCAAGCTCGAACTCGTCCATCGTGACGTCACTCCGCACAACCTCTTCGTTAGCTACGAAGGTGTCACCAAGGTCGTCGACTTCGGCATCGCAAAATTCTCATCTCGGATGTCGGAGACCCGCGCGGGCACCCTTAAGGGGAAGCTCGCTTACATGTCGCCCGAGCATGTCTCAGGCGAACAAGTCGATTGCCAGGCGGATATTTTCGGCCTCGGCGTAGTGCTCTGGGAGCTCACAACCGGCTATCGCTTGTTCCGCGCCGAGACCGATCTCGACACCCTTGCGCGCGTTCAAGAGTGCAACGTCCCAAAGCCGAGCTCCATTCATCCAAACTACCCACAAGACCTTCAAGCGGTAGTCATGAAGGCACTCGCGAAGAGCCGCTTCGAACGCTATCGCTCGGCGCGCGAACTCTCACGGGCGCTGCAGCAGGTGCTTGTGCAACGAGGGCTCTTCGTCGGCCACGAAGAGGTCAGCACTTTCATGAAATCGATCTTTGTCGATCGCATGGAGAAACGCGAAGCTCACCTACGTTGGGCGGCTGAGGTGACACAAACCGTCGACGTGCGGCGCCCGAGTCGACCCGCCGAAGAGAGCGCCTCGTCCCTCCTTATCGTCGAGGAGCCGCCCGACCATCGCCGGAAGAATTTGCGCGCGGACGAGGTGCCGACGCTTTCGGAGCTCCCGTGGAGAGACGATGAGCCACCTTCGTCTTCGCAGGAAGACACACTGGTCACAAGCCGCCTCGATCTCCCCGATATGCAAGATATCGAAGCGGGCGATGATGACAACTCGGCGACACCGGCGCGTGGCATGCCCGCGGCTCGTCAAGAATCGGAACCTTTGTCCCTTGTTGCGCTGGCACCTGATTCGCGGCCACTCCATTCCGTGCCGGTCGATTCGAGAGCGCTGGGCTCGCGCACGTCGCCGATGCCCTCGATTCCGGTCTCCCCTCCGAGCGCGCCAACCACGCCATTCACGCACCCGGGACTGCCGCTACGGCCACCGATCGTGAGCGCGCGCGCAGCTGCTCTTTCGCCCGTCGATGCGCGACAGGTTCCCACCTATCCGCCACTTGCTCCGGCAACCGCAGTCCCGGCAACCGTGGCGTTCCCGCAGGCCCTTGGCCCACCGCGCGCGATGCAGGAGACGATGCCGATCACGCGCAAGCGAGCGGCGCCCGTGTGGTTCGTCGCGCTGACGGCCCCGATCGTGTTCATAACCGGGCTCGCCGTGGCTGCGCTCTGGCCGCGTGGCGCACCCGTGGTCACGGCCCTTGATCCGCTTCGGGACACGCGCCGATCGTTCTCGCGTGCGATCGAGCCCACACAAGCGACGCCCAGTCCCACGGCGACCGCGCTTGACCCGTCCAAGGTCACCGTAGCTGTGATGGACGCTGGGCCAACCGGCATACCAACGTCGAATCTTCCAGTGACGCCATCTGCCACCCTCCCGACGACGACGTCCACAACACCGAGCGCCCCCCCGAGTGCGTCCGCCGACACCGCGTCGAACGGCGGCTTTCTCACGATCGTATGCGTGCCAGCTTGCGAACAAGTCATGGACAATGGAAGGCCGCTTGGCCCCTCGCCGATCCTCAAGCACAAGGCATCCATTGGTGCTCACCGTCTCCACTTGATGTGGAGCGATCCGCCGGGACGAAAACTCGTGAGCGCGACAGTTGCGGCGGACAAGACGAGCCAAGTGCGCGAGAGTCGACCATGAGCATGTTGCATCGACTCGCGCGCGATTCACTCGGAGTGACCTTTGGCGCACTTGCTGTCGTAGTTCTCAAGGGTTGTATTTTTAGCCGCTCTGAAATCGCCTTCTCCGTGACGATTCCCGAGGCGGTCAAGGCGAACGCCAAGTGGATTGAAGTCGCCGCTTACCCTGAGCGATGTCCGTCCGCCGAGGAGCTCGCCGGCCCGTTGCCAAACGCGGGAATGCAAGCGCGGGTTGCGATGTCCGTCGATGAAAAGAAACCACCCGCTTTCGGCAGGCTTCCCAAGGGCAGATACGGCTTCGCTGCGTCCATTCGCAACAGTCAATGTGGTGTATTAGCGGCGGGCTGCACTGTTGCTGAACTACCGGGCCAGTCGTCGGTGGACATCGCGCTCGGGCCTCTTTCAACGAGCGCGGGCACGTGCGAGGACGGCATCACGTGCGCGTACGCGCAGTGCGTCCCGGCAGTCAACAGTGGTGATCCTTCCGCAGGGCGCGCCTGCTCAATGCGTCTCGTGGGCGCTGGACCCCTTAGCGCTCCAGTTGCCGATGACGTGCAGATAAGCCCACCCTCGGTTGCAATAACGAACGACGGCTTCTTGATTGCCTATCGCGAATATTCGAGCTTGTCAGCACAAGCCGCGCTCACGATTGTGCCGATCGATCAGGGTGGCGGTATTGGCACCTTGCACGGTTACGGCTTGAAGGAGCGCTGCGCCGGTCTTGACGAGAACGACGGTATCTCACTTTCATTCTCGAAAGATGAAGGCAAAGGCCTCGTCGCAATCAGTCGCAAGGCGTGCAAAGGCGGCGGTAGCGCCACTGTTCCCGGTGGGCTTGAGCTTTACGCGATCGAAAATGACGGGAGCGCGTCGAGCAGCGCCTTCACGGCCTCAAAAGAGGGCAGCGATATCATTACGCTCACCGGACACGCGCTTGCACTCGCGAGTGGATCGAAGCAGATTCTCGCGTTTGGGCTCAATGACGGCACTCGCGTGGCCGAGGTTGATCGAGCGACGCTTAGCTTTACTGCTGCCGCGGGGGTTGACTATGCGACGCCGGCGACGTCAGCCTCTGTCGTGCGAAGCAGTTCCGCGCTTGCGCTCCTCGCAACGTCGCCTTCGTCCGTTGTCGGCGCCGACGCAGCTACGCAAGATTCCGTGATCGCACTTACCTTGACGAACGCTACGACGCCCTTCGACAAGCTCCCCAAAGCGATAACCTCGACCGGCACGTTTGGGTCACTCGCGATGCAAGATGGTCGTTTGTTCGTCGTCAGGCAGAGTTCCATTCCCGGGCGCGCCGCCGACTTTGATGCATACGACGTTGGGTCGACAACGCCCGTCGCCAGCGACTCCTTGTCGACCTCGATTGGCATCGGTGAGACCACGGCTATCGACGTTGCCCTCGCGCAGAACCGCGCATTTTTCGCGGTGGGACAGCCCAAGTCGGTGACGGTGCTCGTCTACGATCACGCCACCACAAATCCATCGTTTCTGCGCGAGGTTCACCTTCCAAGCGACCCGCGCATTCCGACATTTGTCGGAAAATTCCGCGACGGCGGCGTCGCTATTGCCGCAACAGACACGCGCGTCATCGTCGCTTGGACCACCGGCAAGACGCTCGAAAAGAATGACGTTCTCGGAGGCTACGCCGTCTTCGCGTGCACCAATCCGTAAATGAAGTTGACAACATCAAAGCGCGCTCTGATCGAGAGGGAGATGGGCATCGAGAGCATCGCCGCAGGAGGCGATGGTCTCGGCTTCATCGATCTCAACGGCAAGAGACGCGCGGTCTTCGTGTCCGACACTGCGCCCGGCGATCGCATCACGGTAACGTTCGATCCAAACGAACGCACCCTTCGCGGACTGCGCTTTGCACTCATCGCGTCCGGCCCGTCACGTGTCGAGCCCGAGTGCGCGCACGCGAGCGAATGCGGAGGTTGTAACTGGATGCACCTGTCACCTGCAACGCAGCAAGAAACCATCCAACATCTGTTGCAATCTGCGATCCCGAACGCGCCAATCGTACGGTTTCACGGAGCGGAGCAACGAAGCGAAACCCGAACGCGCGCTCGCCTCCACATCGGCGGCAAGCTGCGCATCGCTGTCGGCTTCTATGCCAAACGTTCGCACGACATCGTCGAACCCTCTCGGTGCATTGTGCTGCACCCTGTGCTTGAGCATGCCCGAACGCAATTGCCAAGTTGGCTAGAAGGTGCGTCTGGCTCGGGCGAGGCGCAACTGGCGCTGGGGCATCCCGAAAAGAACCCGCGTCCGGTGGTGCTGAGTCTCGATTGGAAGGTCGATCCGAGCGCAGCCCTCTTCAGTGCGCTCGAACGCGCCGTAGCGAGCGGCGGCCTCAAAGGCGCGTCGATAGTGCACGAGGGCATGACCAGGCCGCTACTCATCGGCGACCCAACTCCCTGGCTCATCGCGGCCGACGGCATGCCGCTCGAACTCGGCGTCGGTGGCTTCGCACAAGCTGCTGAGTCGGCTAACGCGCAGCTCGTCAACCAAGTTGCCTATTGGGCAGATGAGCTACTCGGCAACGGCGAGCGCCGTGTCGTCGAGTTGTACGCCGGCGCCGGGAACCTGACGACACTCCTCGCGAAGGGAGCCGACGACTATGTGCTCGTCGAGTCCGACTCGCTCGCGTGCGGCGCCGCCGCGCGCAACATGTCGGCTCGTGGACTCGTCGCGCGCGTGATTCATGCCGACGCTTCGACCTTCGAGTGGAAGGCATCCACACGCTTGCTCGTCCTCGATCCCCCTCGCGCCGGGGCTATCGACGTCATGCACCGTTTGGTCGAAAGGCCGGTGCGCAACGTGGTGTACGTCTCGTGCGACCCAAGCACGCTCGCACGCGATGTGGCAATATTGATCGAACGCGGCTACGAACTCCGTGCTCTCGAGGCGTTCGAGATGTTTCCTTACACGAGCCACTTCGAAACGGTTGCGGTCCTCACGCGCAAACGTTGACGTCGTGTCATCCTGGGTGGACCGCGAAGTCCTGAGGTGAAAGCAGAAGCAAATGGCGCAATCCCATCCGGCAACTCTCTTGACTATCGCCCGACGGGCACTTAAACGTGCCGTCTCGCCCAACGACGCGATCGTCGTTGCCGTTAGTGGCGGGCCCGACTCGATGGCGATGCTTTCCGTGCTCGCGATGCTGGCAGGCGATTGCTCGATTCGCCTTATCGCCCACGGTGTCGATCATGGGCTGCGAACGGAAGCGCAAGCGGAACTCGACCTCGCCGAGCGACTTGCGGAGCGTTTTAGTGTGCCATTTACACGAACATGCCTCGTCGTCTCCACGGGCGCAAACCTCCAAGCGAGGGCGCGCATGGCACGGTACGAAGCACTTGAGGAAGTCCGCGCGACGCATAACGCGCGATTCATCGCCACCGCCCATCACGCCGACGACCGGGCCGAAACGGTCCTCCTTCGTCTCTTACGGGGATCGTCGGTCGCGGGTCTCGGGGTGCTGCCATTGGCCGATGGCCACCGCCTGCGGCCTTTGATTGAGGCGCGTAAAGAAGATGTCACCGCGCACCTCACGCGCCACCGGATCCCGTTCGCCACCGATCCTTCGAACACGAACCCCCGTTATTTGCGGTCTCGCGTGCGACAGGAGCTCCTGCCACTTCTCGCAACGATGAACCCCCGCATTGTCGAAAGGCTCACAGCCCTTGCCGACGAAGCGCTTCTTTTGCCCAAGGGTGAGCCTCTCCCGAGGGCGACGCGCGAGGCCCTGAGAACGATGTACTCGAGTACCTCACCGAGAAAAATGCGGGTTTCGCTACCTGGAGGGCTTGTGATCTCACGTGACCAGACAAACCATAACGAAAGCGTCCTCTCACCGGCGCCAGATCTTCGTGGCCTTATCGGCGACCCCGATCGAGCCGTGAAATCGTTACGGGCGAAGGCTGTTAAGGCTCAGCCGCTAGTGGAAGCGGTAGGCAATCAGGGTACGGTAGGCAATCGGGGTACGGTAGAGTCAGGCGGTCCGAAGTTCGAGGCGCGAGGTAAACGTGAAACAGTCGCATAAGACGCTGCTCGTTTGGGTAATGATTCTCGCGATGTTCCTTGCCATGTGGCAGTTCATCGAAACCCGAAGCAACAACCTAGTCGCATTCACAGACTTCTTAGAGGAGGTCCGCAATGGCCAAGTCGAAGAAATTCGCATCAAAGATCGCGAGTACGTCTACACGCCCAAAAGCGCCGACGGGACCAAGAAATTCATAGCGCCAAAGAAGGCCATCGGACCGCTCCCGGACTACGAGCTCATCAAATCGCTGCGCCCTGAAAACAAGGACCTCCTCGCACCAAAGGTCACGGTCGAAAAGGAAGAGTCGACACCGTTCGTATCGAACACGCTGCTCACGCTCATTCCGATCGCGTTCGTTGGCTTCATGCTCTTCCTCTTCATGAGGCAGCTGCAGGCGGGTGGCGGCAAGGCCATGAGCTTCGGCAAAGCGAAGGCGCGCATGCTGAGCGAGTCGCAAAACCGTGTCACGTTTGCGGACGTTGCGGGCATCGAAGAAGCGAAAGATGACCTCGAAGAGATCATCGCCTTCCTGAAAGATCCGAAGAAGTTCCAACGCCTCGGAGGTCGCATTCCGAAGGGTGTGCTGCTCGTAGGATCACCCGGTACCGGCAAGACCCTTCTCGCGCGCGCCATCGCTGGCGAAGCGGGCGTTCCGTTCTTCAGCATCTCAGGCTCCGACTTCGTCGAAATGTTCGTCGGCGTGGGTGCGAGTCGCGTTCGCGATCTTTTTGAGCAAGGCAAGAAGCATGCGCCTTGCATCATCTTCATCGACGAGATCGACGCTGTCGGTCGTCATCGCGGCGCTGGCCTCGGCGGCGGTCACGACGAGCGCGAGCAAACCCTCAACCAATTGCTCGTCGAAATGGACGGCTTCGAGTCGAACGAAGGCGTGATCATCATCGCCGCGACCAATCGCCCCGACGTGCTCGACCCCGCAATCTTGCGCCCCGGGCGCTTCGATCGCCGCATCACCGTTCCGCGACCAGACATTCGTGGCCGCGAGGCGATTCTTCGTGTTCACACCCGGAAAGTTCCACTCGCCCCCGATGTCGATCTCGAGACGATCGCGCGCGGTACGCCAGGTTTCACGGGCGCCGACCTTGAGAACTTGATCAATGAGGGCGCCCTTCTCGCGGCGCGCCAAGACAAAGAAGCGGTTGCCATGCTCGATTTCGAGCTCGCCAAAGACAAGGTGCTGATGGGCGCCGAGCGACGGTCAATGGTCTTGACCGAGGAAGACAAGTGGAACACCGCGGTCCACGAAGCGGGTCACGCCGTCGTCATGATCGCGAACCAAGATCACGATCCTGTTCACAAGGTCACGATCATTCCACGAGGTCGCGCCCTCGGCATGACGATGCACCTCCCCAAGGGCGACGTTCTCAACCGCACAAAGCAGCAGTTCGAAGCGCAAATCGCCTCCGCGTTGGGCGGGCGCGTCGCAGAAGAAATCTTCTTCGGCAAGCTCTCGACCGGTGCCTCCAACGACATTCGTCAACTGACATCGATCGCCCGAGCGATGGTGTGCGAGTACGGCATGAGCGACGCGCTCGGCCCTCTCGCTTACGGTAGCGAAGAAGGGTCTGTCTTCCTCGGCAAGGACTACAACTCGAGGCAGCAAGACTACTCTGAGCAGACCGCGCGCGAAATCGATCAAGAAGTGCGACGAATCATCCAAGTTCAATACGACAGCGTTCGTCAGCTGCTTGCCGACAAGAAAGACCGCGTCGAAGCCATCGCCAAGGCGCTCATGGAGCTCGAAACGCTCGACGCCACAGAGCTCAAGGCTATCTTCGACGGCCAGGAAATTCCGCGCAAAGAGCGTTACGCCGTTGCTTCGACATACGCTGAGAAAGACAAAAAAGAGAAGGACAAGCGCCGCGTCGCAAGCATCTTCGGCGGAACACCCAAGCCGGTCGTGGGGTAATTCCCAGCGGCCAGACGTGTTGAGTTACCCTCTGTGCATGCCGCTTGCGCAGCCCATGGAATGTGAGTTCCTCCGCATCGTAGGCGACATCGAGGTCGCTGTACCCGCCACGCGAACGCAGATCACGCCCTACGTTCTCGACGAACAGGGCGACTGGTTCGAGGACGAGATCAAGTTCGTGCGCAAGCTCGCGCGCCCAGGGTTACGGGCAGTCGACATCGGGGCGAATCATGGCGTCTATGCGCTCACGCTCGCGAAATTGGCGGGCCCAGGAGGAACCGTTTGGGCGTTCGAGCCAGCTTCGTCGACACTGGGCTACCTGCGGAAAAGCGCCGAAAAAAACGCGCTCCAAAACCTGAACGTTATCCCCTACGGTCTCTCCAACCGATCGGGTTCCGCGACCTTTCACGTCGGCGACAACAGCGAGCTCAATTCGCTTCACTCGGCGCCTGGACTCACGCGCGGCGAGACGATCGAACTTCGCACCGTCGACGCTTGCGCGGCCGAGTTCGGGTGGGTTGGGATCGATTTCTTGAAGCTAGACGCTGAGGGTGAAGAGGAACGCATCATCGAAGGCGGCATCGATTTCTTTACGAAGCAATCACCGCTCGTGATGTTCGAACTGAAGCACGGAGACGCCGTCAATCTCGGCCTTATCGAACGTTTCATCACGATCGGATACAGCCCCTATCGACTCGTTCCGGGTCTCGATCTTTTGGTACCCTTCGACAGCGCCATTCCCGCGGACCCCTACCTGCTCAACCTGTTCGCCTGCAAGCCGGATCGCGCCGCGAAGCTCGAGGCCGCATTCCTGCTTGCGCGATCCGATGGTCCTAGCGCGCTCGAACCGGCGTCATACGATTCGCTTTGCAAAACCGTCGCAACGCGCCCGTTTGCACGCGCGTTCGCCTCGAAGTGGAACCATGCCGCCCTCCCGGGGGGCGCTGACTACCTCGCCGCTCTTACGACCTACCTTGCTTCCGAGGACGCATCGCAACCGGGGAGTTATCGCTTTGCTCAGCTAAGCGCGACGATT
>JAHFDY010000140.1 GCA_023248735.1 Myxococcales bacterium | reverse complement strand
ATGTCGCCCTTGGTAACGTGGCCTTTGCCAATGCTAACCGTGCCGTCTTTTGCGGTCTTGAAGGCGAGGCTTGTCTTCGCGAGGGTCTTCGCGCTCTTTGCCTTGCCCACATCAGCTGCCGACATCTTGCCGTCAACGAGGTGACCGTTGAGGAGCTTGGTGAGCCCCTTCTTGTCCTTAAGGAGCTTCTCGAACTCGCCCTTCTTGAGCTTCTTGAAGGCTTCGTCGGTCGGCGCGAACAGGGTGTATGGCCCCTTGCCCTTGAGTTCTTCCTCGAGGCCCGCTTCCTTGACCGCGCTCACGAGCATTGAGAACTCGGAGTTTGCGGCTGCGACGTCGAGGAGGGTCTTCGGCGCTGGGGCTGGGTCGTGGTGCTCGGCTGGTGGGTGTTCTTCCACCTTGGCCACGTGTTCTTCAACGGGGGGCGCAATCGCTGCGGATGGCGCTGCCGATGGTGCAGCCGACTCGACCGGAGGCGGCGTCGCTGGGGGTGGGCTATCGCCGCCGCAAGCTGCGAGAGTCATGACGATGGCGAGCGCGGAAAACTGGAACTTCATGGTGTCTTTTTCTCCTTGAGGTGCACAGAGCGCCCCTGATCTTCCCCCACTTCGGGGCGAGCGCCATTTACATCAAGTCCACCGACAATGCACTGTCAATAGGGGCCACCTCACAGTCGTTGGCCGAACTATTTTCGAAAACAATGCAAGTGAAATCGGTATCGGCGTCCAGCGCGATCATCGGATGGTGCCAAATTCCGGCTCCATAGGAGATGGCCTGCTGCCCGGAGGCCAGAAAAGCGCGGGCTTTTTCAATGTTTGGCGCTTCACCGCCAGGCGCTACGACTACCAAGTACCGGCTCGCCCGCATGGGCACAAAGACTTGCGTCGAAAAAGGGTGCCGTTCGAACACACGCAGCGGAACGGGCCGCGAAAACTCTGGCGCGCAGCGAAAAACGCTAACATTCGCGCGAGCGTCGTCCCTTAAGTTGACGAGTTCGGCAAGGTGATCCCAGACGCGCGCGCGACCCTGATTGGCGAGGCGATGGCCTCCTTCGCTTGCCTCGAGAACGGCGCCAAAGGGTGCATAAAGATGGCGATCGAGCGGCTCGGCGCGGAGGATTCGCGATGACATGCCTCCGAGACTAGACGCGGCAACGCCCGCGACGCGCCGATTTCGGGAGGCGCCTCGGAGTCGAACGGACTTAGTTAAGCATCGCGAGGCACTCGTCGAGATCGCGACGTATCGCGAATGGCTGCACCTCGAGAGAGCGACGAAGCGCCTCGATCGCAAGCGCAATCTCTTTCATGTACCTGTGGCATAGCCCCTTGCCGTGCCAGGCACCGAAGTGCCAGGGCTTGCGCCTCACGACCTCTTCGCAATCGGCGAGGGCATCGCGGTAACGACTCTGTCGAAACCGCACGATAGCGCGCTGATTATACGCCTCGGCGAAGTCAGGGTAGCGCCGAATAAGCTCCGTTAGGAGGGCATCAGCGTGCGTGTAGGCGCCTTGGTCCACAAGTTCGCCGGCGCGATCGAAGACCTCGAGGCCGTCCTGCCCTTTCTCTGCAAACCACAGCTCCCAGAGGGCGCGCGTTGCCGATCGTCGGACGGTTTCAGCGGGGTGACTAAGCAAAGCGAGCAACTCGTCTTCCGAGGGCTCATAAGGTTCCATCGGTTCCATGTATGGGGAGAACGGCACGCGCCGGCGCAACCCTTAGAAGCTATTTGAGCGAAGTGTCACTTACCAACGCGGGCGTTGATGAAAAACGGCGCAACCCCTACTTTTCGGGGTACGCCGCGCGCTCGCTCGAGCTGCCCGCCGGTCGGCGAAGTTTACTTCCTGCGCCTCAGCAACCTTCCGAGCGCTATCGCGAACAGGCCGCCGAGCGCGAATGCGCCACCCGCTGAGCCGCCCTTTGCCAAGCTGCAACCACCGCCCGGTTCGGAGACCGCCGGCCCTGAATCGCCGGTGGCGGTTCCTGTGTCCTTCTTGCCGCCGTCGGACGAAGGCGTGATGGGACCGCTGTCGGGCCCTGGATCAATGGTTGCGTCAGTGCCGGCGTCGACGGGTGGTGGCGCGCCGTCGGGTTTGCCTCCGTCGGGTTTGCCACCATCGACACCACCGTCCGAGACGACCCCAGCACCCATGTTCGCGCCTCCCGGCGTGAGCTTGGGTTTGCCACTTGGGAAGTTCGTCGTAACGGCTGCCGAGTCAAATTCGACCGAGTGCCCGTCGGTTCCTGTCAGGCGACCGCCGTACCAAGCAGCGGCGGACAGCGCATCGACATTGCCGGGGAATCGAACAAGCGCGTCCGGCTCTGCGCCGTTCGCAAGCGCAATTGTAACGCCTCCGTACACATAATCGATGCCGCCATCGGATTGCGCAAAGGTCCCTACGGCATCAACGATCGAGGCGCCGCTTGGAAGTTCAAGCGTGTGGTCGTCGTTGGTGTCGTAGTCCGTGTTCTGGGCAAGCAGCGTTCCACCTTTGATGATGGCGAACGTCGTCGTCGCGTTCTCAAGGGGGCTCGTTCCGGTGTCAAGCGCGGACCACGCCACTTCAATCGTTGCAGGGTCTTGCGAGGCCGTCGCTCCACTAGTTGCGCGGATGTACACGAGGCCGTTGCTTCCGCAGGTGTACGGTCCAAGATCGAGCACGCGATCGGCGAGGCCTCGCGGACCGTTTGCGCCGGCGTCGACGCTGGTCGAGTCCCAGTCGCCTTCAAACGCGACGAATTGGTAACCGGTTAAGAGACCATTCGGGGTGCAGCGCAACTCGACGTACTCGAACGGCGCATCTGGACTGCCGAAGGGGTTGTGACGGATTTCGTTCAGCAACACGAACGCCGTAGGTGTTCCCGCTTCGCTCGAAGCGTCTGTTGGCCCATCTGACGCCGAGTCCGCAACGGACGCCGAATCCGCGTCTCCCGCTGCGTCGGTGGCTGCATCAGTGCCTGCGTCCGCCACACCACCGTCGGCGTTTCTGGGACTTGGCGCGCGAACAGCAAAGTCTGCCTGGTTGTTGTCTGTTTCGCCGGTGCGATAGATTTCCTCGGTGGACGTGGGAACCGCCGCGGCGCCAAGGCCCTCGTAGCAGTTCGCCGTCGATCCCCATCCGACGAAATCGACTACAGGAGCGACTCCCGTAGGCGGACACGCGGTCGCCAACGACGTGGTGCTGGATACCAGCGCAACCTTGCCCGCGCTCGAGCTCAACGAGATCGCAGTGCTCGTAAGATCGGGCGTTGGAAGTGCCGCCCCGTTCGTACCGTTCGCGAGCGCAACGAGGAAGTACCCGTTCGCCGGAATCGACCCGGCGAGATCGACCTTGTTGGTCCACGTCGAGCCGGTGGCGGACGCGTACTGCAGCGAATACCCCGAGAGCGCAACCGACGCGCTGGTGACGTTTCGGATAACGACATAGTCGGAGTTGTACGTCGCGCCCGAATTGCCGCCGGCTGGATACACCTGCTCGATGCGCAAGGTGGTCGAGAGCGCCGCCGACGTTTGTCCGACTTGGTCGGCATCGCGGGTCGCGCAGCCACCCTGGGCGAAAGCGACCCCAAGGAGCCCAAAGAACGAAAGCCCCGACACAAGACGACCGATGCGCATGTTGCTCCTCCAAGCGTGACGAAACAAAAAAGACGCGATTTTCGGCGCGCGGTGCCCAAGTTCACCACACTATGGGCGCGTACCACTAGCGCCATCTCGCGTGGCGCGTCGTGACAATTGAACACGGTGCCAGTCCTTACCGCGCCAGGCGCATCCAGTGCCGTGCACTCGCGTCGACGAGCGTCAAAAGAAAGAACCCGACGCTGATCCACGCATTGACGTCGAAAAATGCCTTGTCGATGCGTGAAAGGTCATTTTCCTTGACCAATGCGTGCTCGAACGCAAGCAAGCATGCGACAAAGAGCAACGCGGCCGCGTAGATGTAACTCAAATCTAGACAAATACCGACACCCGACAGCGCAATGACTGTCAAAGTGTGTGAGCCCCGCGCAATCTGAATCGCGCGGCGCACGCCGAAGCGCGCGGGAATGGATCGCAGGCCCTCGGCGCGGTCGAATTGTTCGTCCTGAAGTGCGTAGAGAACGTCAAAGCCGAGCAACCATGTTGCGACCCCGAGCATGAGCAGAGCGATCGCCCATGACGGGGCGGCTCCCATCGCTATCCACACGCCTCCCGGAGCCAGCGAGAGCGCAACCCCAAGCCACGCGTGTGCGGCCCAAGTGAAGCGTTTTGCAAACGAATAGCCAAGTAAGATTGCCAGCACCAGTGGAGAGAGAGCCGCCGGCACCGGCCCAATCGTCGCCGCACTCGCGACAAATAGGACGGCGCACGCAACGGCGAGCGCTAGCGCCTCACGTGGCGTCACGCGACCCGATGGAACCTCACGCGCTCGGGTACGAGGGTTCTTCGCATCGATGTCGCGATCGAGGTAGCGGTTGAAGGCCATGGCGCTCGTTCTGGCAGAGACCATGCACACAAGCATGGCGAGTCCCTTGCCGAGGGTCAGCGGCGCGTGAGGCACAGAGAACGCAAGCACGAGCGCGGTCGCCGCAAATGGCATCGCAAATACCGTGTGCGAAAATGCGACGAGCGATCCGTATGTACGTAAGCGGCTTGACCACATGACTATCTCCAGCAAGGCCTACTGCATGTGCACGATCGGTTTTGGAACATGCGGGACGTCCGGCCGCACGAGCCATGTCCGTGGCGCCTTCACTGCCAGAAGGAGCGAAGCTGCAGCATCCTCACGCACTTCACACTCGACGTGCACAAGACCGGGCGACGCGCCGACCGCGATACGCCCGAGCTGCGGCAAGTCGAGGACGCGCGCGCCATTCCACGTGGCCATCCTCACGAGCCTATGCGCTGCAATCTGAGGGAATCGAACGTGGAGCGCCGCGGCCTCCGAAAGCACGTCGAGCGACACATTGGATGCGAGCGAGTCGGTGCCGAGCGCCGGCTCGACACCCGCCTCGAGAATCGCCACAAGCGGCGGCAGCTTCAGCTCGATGTAGAGGTTCGAGCGCGGGCAAAGGACGAACCGTGCACCTCGCTGATGAGCAAGCGCAATCTCGGCTGCGCGCGCGTCGGTCATGTGCACAAGGAGCACGTCGGGCCGCAGCAACCCGAGGTCGTCGGCGTATGCAATCGGAGACTTTCGCGGCCATGCGGGCGTCTTGTCCCCGAGCAACTTTGTGAGCCACTCGGCCACGGGACCATCTCCCGATTCGAGTGCGCGACGCTCGGAAGCGTGCTCCGCAAGATGCAACGACGTGAGCATCGGCCTCTTGCGCACGGCGGCATCAATGATGCGAATCGCGTCGATATGGGTCGTGTAGAGAGCATGAATTGCCGGCGCGATGCGCAACATCGACGGATCGTTCTCAATGGCGGCCGCGATATCTTGCGCGCGCGCAACGGCGGTTTCCGGCTCGACTCCGAACGCTTCATAGAAGGCCCATCCCGTTACTCCGCGTGCGCGCAGCACGTCCACCGCCGCGAGCGAGTTCGTAACGTCACCAACCGCCGCGGTTCCCATCGCGACGATTTCGTCGACCGCGCGAGAAATACTCTCGGAGTCGTGCTCCGGATCGATATCGGCACGCACCGAAAGAAGATGTTCAACCCAGTTGACGAACCCAGTGCCACCAGGGACTTTGCCCCGCATCGCCGAAAGCTCGATATGGGTGTGGGCGTTGATGAGGCCCGGGAAGATCACACCCTTGACGACCTCGGCTTGGCCTTTCGTGCGCGAGAGAACCTCTTCGGTCAGACCAACGTCAACGATCTTACCCACTTCATCAAACGCGACCGCACCATGCAAAATCGGCGCGCGATCACCGGGCAAAACGGCGTCCGCTGAAATGACTCGAATCATGGTTTCACGTCTTATCACGACGGCTCGCCGAGCCACTCGTACCGAACATTGCGCCTCACGGCTCGAAAACCGGCACGATGAATCCTCTCTTCCATTGCGCGCGCGTCCATCCGAAAAGTAGTCCCGGCACTTGAGACGACGTTCTCTTCGAACATGACACTTCCGAAATCATCGGCGCCGAAACGGAGCGCCACCTGACCGACGTCAGGTCCTTGCGTAACCCAGGAAGCGCCGACGTGGTCGACGTTGTCGAGCATGAGCCGCGCAATCGCCTGCTGCCGAAGGTAAAGCGTCGTACCGCCGTCGCCTGGCTCGATCGTCGTGCCTTGTTCGTGCTGAAAGTCCCAACAAAAGAACGCTGTGAAGCCTCCCGTCTCGTCTTGCAGGTCACGCAGCTTGACCAGATGAAGCATGCGGTCGCGCTCGCTATCGACGGTGCCATACATCATCGTGCAACTCGAGCGCAGCCCCAGTTGATGGGCCTTGCGCATGACGAAAAGCCACTCATCGCTCGTGCACTTGGCCTTGGCGATTTTTCGACGAACCCGGTCGACCAATATCTCGGCGCCACCACCGGGGACGGAGTCGAGCCCCGCGCGCTGAAGCCGCACGAGGACATCTGTGACCGAGAGCCCCTCCATCTTCGCAATGTGAAGGATCTCTTCAGGAGAGAGTGCGTGCAGACCGAGGCCGAACTCCGCCTTGATCCACGCAAACAGGTCCTCATACCAACCGATGCGCAGATCCGGGTTGAGACCACCTTGAAGCAAGATCTGTACGCCGCCCGCGGAAACGACTTCCTGAAGCTTCGGGCGCAACTGGTCGCGCGTCAGCACGTATCCTTCGGCGTGCCCCACCGGTCGATAGAACGCGCAGAAGCGACAGCTCGTCGTGCAAACGTTCGTGTAGTTGACGTTTCGGTCAACGATATAGGTCACAACGGGCTGCGGGTGCTTACGACGGCGCACCGCATCTGACGCGAGCGCGAGGTCGAACAGGCTCGCCTCACGAAAGAGGCGCAGCCCGTCGCCGACACTGAGCCTTCCGCCTTGCTCTGCCCGCGCGAGGATGGAATCGAGTGGTTCGATCCGTGTCGCCTTGCCTCCCGCAATGACGACCTTGGTAGGCGGCAGTAACTTCGCTTGCGACGCTTCATCAAAGAAGCGCTGGAGGCCTTGCTGCTCTCTGGGTCCAAAAGCGTAACGAACGTTCTCACGCAGGTATGCGGCGTAAGGCGCGACCGGAAGGCCATGCTCGGCAGCCCAGGCCTCCGCGATGGATGAGCGACGCTCGAGCCCTTCGTTCGCCGCGCGAGCAATGAGCTCATGTGCACGTTCATCGACGACGCCGTCTCGCGCCGCCCACGCCGCAAATACAAATGGCAAGCCCGTCCATTCAGTCCACGCGGCCGCCAAATCGATCACATGTGAGTACTTATCGCGCGCGACAAGTGCGGGATCGCCAATGATCAGTGCCGCCCGCCCCTCTCCGACAAAGTCGATAGCTTCGCTTGCGGGCAGCCCCACCCACTTGGGCTGTCGTCCCAAACGGTGTGAGACGACCAGCCGCGCAAGCACCGCGCTCGTGCGCGACGATAAGTCGAGCGCGATCTCTCGTACTGTTTCGAGCGGCTCGTTTGCGACAATCAGGACGCTTCCCACGGCACCCGATGCGCCGATCGCACACCCCTCTAGGAACACAACGTCGCCGAGCGACGCGGCTGCGGCGACGGGAATCAGCGCAACGTCGCACTCATCCTCGGCGAGCCTCCGCGCGACCTCTCCGGGGAGTGCGAGCTCAAGCGAGAACGCCTCCCGATCAAGTGTCTCGTAGAGAGGCCGAGCATTCAGGTATTTCACCGCGGCGACTCGCAGCATCATATTGTCACCCTCTATCGTTACGAAAGGACTCGGAGGTGCCGATCGGCGTTGCGATCGCGGACCTTGCACGCGGCCTCAGGCATCGCGCTCGGCATCCACTCACGGACCACGTTGTAATGTGTATCTCGCTCGACGGGCACGCGACCGGCCTCGCGAATCAGGCGAACGAGCTCTTCATAACGTAACCCCTGCGGTGATGATGATCCTGCCGCGTGATAGATCGTCTCGTGAACGATCGTGCCGTCGATATCGTTTGCACCGAATCGCAAGCCGACCTGAGCAATCTTGGGCGTCATCGACACCCAGTACGCCTTGATGTGGGGCACGTTGTCGAGCATGAGCCGGCTCACGGCGAGGGTGCGCAAGTCGTCGACGGCCGTTGGAGCCGGAAGGTTCTTCATTCCGTTTCCATCCGGGTGAAAAGCGAGCGGGATGAACGCCTGAAACCCGTTCGTCTCGTCCTGCAGCGCACGCACGCGCAGCATGTGATCGACACGATGGCTAAACGTTTCGATGTGGCCATAGAGCATCGTGGTGTTCGTACGCATCCCGAGGCGGTGAGCTGTGCGATGCACTTCGAGGTACTGATCAGCTGTCGCCTTGTCGTGACTGATACGCGTGCGCACTTCGGGGTGAAAGATCTCAGCCCCGCCACCCGGCAAGCTGTCGAGCCCGGCCTTTTGCAATCGCAAAAGTACTTCCTCGTGGGACAACCGATAGTGCTCCGCGAAGAAGTGAATCTCGACTGCCGTGAAGCACTTCATAACGATGTCGGGCTTGATGCGCTTGAAGCCCGAAAGTAGCTCCTCATAGTACGAAAACGGCAGGCCAGGATGCAGCCCGTTGACGATGTGAATCTCGCTCGGAGGGTCGTCCATGCGCGTTTCGAGTTCGTGCCAAGCCTCTTCGAGCGACATCGTGTGAGCGCCAGGCGCATGCGCCTCGAGTTTCGCAAAGGAACAGAAGAGGCACGACGCGACACAGACGTTCGTCAATTCGATGCGCATATTCCGATTGAAGTAAACGCGGTCACCGTGCTTGTGCTCACACACTTCGTTCGCGAGTGAACCAACGGCGAGCAAGTCGGGCTCGAGGAACAGCGTGATCCCATCGTCGAATGACAGGCGCTCTCCGGCACTCACTTTGTCAACTATCTTGCCTAACGAAGTGGTCATCGTGCCTCCACAAATTCGACGGTTCTTCCGGCAGCGGCGAGCACGTCGGTGAGCTCTCGTTTTTTGATCGTCGCGAGTGGCAGGCGCTTGCTGCGCCTACCCACGCCCCCGAGTTCATCCTCAGCGATTGTGGCTCCGCGCTTATTTCGCATCTCGCCACAGAGTTCATTCGCGCCGAACGAAAGGGCGACCTGGGCGAGCTCGAGGCCGACCTGCTCGAAGTCGACACCAATGGTTGCCCCAGGCGCGGAGAAGATGCGTGCGAGCGATATGCTGCGCAAAAACGCAAGCCCGCGCAGGTCGCTCTGAGTGACGGCCACGCTCGCGTTCGCCGAAACTCGCACGCGGTCACCCACCTCAACGGCGCGAATAACATTGGCGAGGGCACCGAGCAGGATCCAGTCGGCCTTCTCAACCTCAGCGCGCATACCTTCGAGCTCAACGCGATTGTTGCGAAGCGTAAGAACGCGCAACAGTCCAGCTGCGTCGAGCGCGCGACGCACGAGTTCGCTCATCATGACTCACCCCAACGCGGCGCTATCGATTCGACGAGACCAAGATGGTCGACGACGCGCGCAACTACGGTGCTCACGAGATCATCAAGCGTCTTCGGTTTGCTGTAGAATGCAGGCATTGCCGGAATCACGTCGGCGCCTGCTCGAGCGAGAGCCGTGAGGTTCTCGAGATGGATCAAGCTGAGTGGTGTTTCGCGTGGCACCACAATCAGTTTGCGTCGCTCCTTCAGCATGACGTCTGCGGTGCGCGTGAGCAGCGTGTCGGAGATGCCATGCGCGATGCGGGCAACGGTGCCCATTGAACACGGAACGATCACCATGGCGTGCCAGCCGGCACTTCCGCTCGCGAATGGAGCTCGGTAGTTCTGCAAGTCCCAAATGGGAAAAGGCAGTGCCTCGCGAATGTCGCCCCCGCACTCGAGTGACCACACCTCGGACGCTGTATTTGAGATGCATACGGCGACCTCGAGATCGCCCCGCTGCTTACAGCGACGATCGAGCACTTCGAGCAAACGCTTGGCGTAGGGAGCGCCACTCGCTCCCGTAATACCCACGATGACTTTGGTCATGATGGCACCTCAGCGACGACGAGCGACGCGATACCGAGCGTTAGATCGCGCCCCGACACGTTACAAAAGCCGACAGACCGGAGCAGGGCCTCGTATTCCTTGCGCGACAGGAAGTTTGCCATGCTGCTCGCGAGGTATCGATACGCGGCCGCGTCGCCGGCAAGCAACCGACCAACTGCCGGAAGGACCAATTGCGTGAACGAATCACGCCACGCTCGCGTCAACACTTGGGCCGAACGAAAGAACTCGAGCGTCACGAAACGCGAACCAGGTGTCAGCACGCGTCTTAGCTCGCGAAGTGCTCTTTCTGTATTCGCAACGTTACGAATTCCAAATGAGCACACCGCCGCATCAAACGACGCATCGGCAAAGGGAAGCGCCATGGCATCGGCAACGACACAGTCGGCCTTGGGCACCTTGCGCTTCCCGCGTTCAAGCATCTCGGCCGCAAAGTCCGCAGCGGTGAGAGTGACATCGGGATAGGCGTCGGCGAGACCCTCCGTGACGTCAAGCGTACCGGCGCACAGATCGAGCACCCGCGCTCGAGGCCTCGGCCTTACGGCGACAATCGCTTCGCGACGCCAACGCTGATCGATGCCGCCTGACAGGACCCGGTTGAGCAAGTCGTAACGAGGCGCAATGCGCTGGAACATCGACCGGACGGCATCTGCGTGAGCGTGTTGGTTTCCCTTTCTGTCGGAAAGGTTAGCAATTGGGCCGTTCATGCAACCTCCTATTAGTTTCAAAATGTTTTGAAAGTAGTAGGGAGGGCTTCTGTCGCCGTCAAGGAGGCTTGGCGAGTGAGGGGCAAGCTCATACGACAGAGGCGATGAAACCCGGCGACCACCCCGACTACTTCCGCTTACCGGCTCCGGAAGGTCGATCGCGCGAGAGCACCATCGTGCTCGACGGGGAGGGCAACTTTTGGCACGACGGCACGCGAGTCGGTCATCCGCAGATCGAACTCGCGTTTCATCAGTGGATCGGCATCCACCCCGACGACGGCCGTTATGTGCTCACGAACGGTTACGATTGGACGTATTTCACCGTAGAAGACGTCCCGTACTTCGTGAAGAGCACCCGCGTGAACGACAACACGATTGACCTTCTGTTGAGCGACGGGAGCACGGAACCTTGGCACATCGAAAGCACGACGCTTGACTCAGCCGGCAAGCTCCAAACCATCGTCAAGCAAGACATGGCTTTCGGACCTTTTCCCGCTAAATTTAGCAGGCACGCGCAACAGGCGCTCGAGCCGCTCCTCCATGATGAAAACGGCCAGGTGGTCATTCGTACCCGCTTTGGTTCGTTTTCGTTGCTCCATCCGTGACGTGCCCACCCGGACGGCAATTTCGGGTACCATGCCGGCACAATGCGCCTGCTCATTGCCGACAAGCTTCATCCCCGCGCGATCGAAGAACTGCGCACCCTTCCGGTAGACGTCCTCTATGAACCCGAATTGACGAAGGAGACTCTCGACAAGCACATGTCGGGTGTCGGCATTCTGATCGTTCGCTCGACCGAGGTCACCGCAGAGGCCATCGAAGCCGCGAAGCAGCTCAATTTGATCGTTCGAGCAGGCGCCGCTTTCGGCAGCATCGACGTGCGCGCGGCCAGCCGCAAGGGCATCTTCGTCGCGAACTGCCCGGGCAAGAACGCATCGGCGGTCGCAGAGCTCGTCTATGGGTTGATCATCGCGCTTGATCGCCGCATTCCTGACGCGGTGACGAAGCTTCGCGCGGGAGGCTGGGAACGCGCAGAGTTCAGCAAGGCCGAGGGCCTTTGGGGCAAGACACTCGGCATTGCCGGATTGGGCGCGATCGGACGCGAGGTCGGCGCGCGAGCAAAGGCGTTTGGGCTCAATCCGGTCGCGTGGAGCCGTTCGCTCTCACCTGCGAAAGCTGCGGAAGCTGGCGTCGGGTTCGCGGCGTCGCTCGACGAGCTTGCAACTCGGTCAAATATCTTGACGATGCATCTGCCGCTCAACGAACGTACGAAGCAGATCGTCAACGCGCGCGTGCTGGGGCAACTTCCTCCTCGCGCAATGTTCGTGAACACTGCCCGCGCGGATCTGGTCGATACCGACGCGCTCATCGAGGCCGTCGAGAAAAACAAGTTGCGCGTTGCGGTCGACGTCTACACCGGCGAACCGAAGGGCACTTCCATCTACGAGAACAAGCTGATCGCAGCAAAGGGCCTCGTATACGGCACGCCACACATCGCAGCCGCAACGGATCAAGCCCAACTCTCGGTTGCCACCGAAGCCGTCCGTGTCATTCGCTCGTTCCTGCTCGAAGGCACAGTCCCTAATGCCGTCAACGTGTCGTGCGCGCCCTCGGGTCGATTTCAAATGGTGCTGCGCATGGCCGACAAGGTAGGGACCTTCGCCAACGTGCTCGCGGTGCTCAAGCGCCACAGCATCAACGTCGAAGAAGTCCACAACACAACGTTCGAACACTCTGGCGCCGCGTGCGCGAAACTCCGTATGGTGACAAGACCGTCGGAAGCCTGCGTCACCGAGATTCGTGCATTCGAGGAAGTGCTGCACGTTGATGTGATTACGTTGCCCATCTTTGCATGAGCTATAGAGCAACGATTGGCAGTCCAATTGTACCACCGCAGTTACCTATTCGTCGCGCTCCTGATGTCCGGAGCGATCGCATGCAAGAGCTC
>JAHFDY010000139.1 GCA_023248735.1 Myxococcales bacterium | reverse complement strand
GGATCCCATCGTCGAGGTGCGTCCGGTTTCCGGGCAAGTCGATGACCTTCTGCGCGAGATTCGCGACCGGATCACAAAGGGTGAACGCGTCCTCTGCACGACGCTCACGAAGCGCATGTCCGAAGATCTCACGGAGTACTACCGCGAACTCGGGATCAAAATTCAGTACCTGCACTCCGACGTCGACACGCTCGAACGCATCGAGATTCTTCGTGACTTGCGGCTGGGCGTTTACGACGTTCTTGTCGGAATCAACTTGCTTCGAGAAGGCCTCGATTTACCCGAGGTCTCGCTCGTCGCCATCTTCGACGCCGACAAAGAAGGCTTCCTCAGAAGCCCTCGCTCGCTCATTCAGACCATCGGCCGCGCCGCGCGCAACGTCAACGGACGCGTCATCATGTACGCCGATCGCATCACGCCTGCGATGGAACGCGCGATGGGCGAGACTGGGCGCCGAAGAGAAATGCAAGCGGAGTACAACGAAGAGCACGGCATCGTTCCTCAAACGATCGTTCGCGCGGTCATGAACGTGAATCCCGCTGCCGGAACGGTCGACTACTTCAACATCCCGCTCGGCGATCGAGGCAAGAACGCCACATCCGGCGACTCGGAAGCGGCGCTGAGCGAGAAAATAGCCGACATACGGTTACAAATGTTTCAAGCCGCCGAACGTCTCGAGTTCGAGAAGGCCGCACGCCTTCGGGACGAGCTCAAAAAGCTCACCGCCGGTCTCAACGAAGGCGAGCACGCGCTCACGTACAATCCCTACGCTTCGCAGCCCGCGAAGCGACGCACCAGTCCGAGGAAGGGAAGGCGATGAACGCGTTCGGATCGTCAGTATACTTGACGAGTTGCGCGGTCACGATGCTCGCCGTCGCAGGCATGCTGATTGCCGACACTCGTGGTGCGAAGTCGGCACGTGGTGTTCTCAAGGCCATCGCCGTCGCAGGATTTCTCGGCGCGTCGCTCTCCGGCGGCTTTCCCGCAAGCGCCGTAAGGTTAATTACTTTTGTCGCGCTGGTCCTTTGCGGGCTTGGCGATCTCCTCCTCATTCCAAGCGGAGCGGCGCGCGTATTTGTGCTCGGGCTTGTCGCGTTTCTCCTGGGTCATGTCGGCTTTTTCGCCGCATTTTTAGCCGAAGGTGTGTCGTTCCCGGTCACGAGTCTCGCGCTGCTCGCAATGGCGTTCCCTGTTTTTCTGGCCCTGCGCTGGCTACTTCCGCATGTGAAACCGTCAATGAAGTTGCCGGTCCTGCTCTACATCACGGTGATTTCGCTCATGGTTGCGAGTGCCGTCGGTTCGGTGGCGCGAGGCGGTTCACCGCTCGGGCTCGTCGCGGCGATTGCATTTTTTCTGTCGGACTTTTCTGTGGCTCGCGAACGATTCGTGCGCGATACGTTGATCAATAAGCTCTGGGGCACACCGCTCTACTTCGGCGCCCAGCTCGTGTTTGCGGCGTGGATGGTTCGATAAGCGCCCTCGGATGAGGTTGCACTCCACGCCGATAGTGCTATCCCCGGCACGCACATAACGGGGTTCGATTTTGATGCAATATACAAGCTTATTGACGCCTTTCGCGCTTTTCGGGCTCGCAGCAGCCTGTGGAAGCAGCAACGAGCGCTTTGTCACCGAGTACGAAAAGTACGAACCTGCCGAGCCCTCCTCGGCCGAGGTGTTGGTCGTTGACTGGACGCAAGCAGGCGCCACGCCCGTCGAGGTCGGACAGGACGCTCACCTGCGCTTCGGTGGCTCCCGATACGGCGTCGCGCAACTCGATGGCAAGATGGGCCCCGTGCAGCTCTCACTTTCGGTTTCGGACGCCATCGACCCGGTTGTGTGGGTGGTGTCGCCAGCACGCCGCGCGACGGCTTTCGTACGTGGACGAGGTCCTGCCAAAGTTCTCAACTTTCAGCCTGATGATCCGGGTCGCTACTACCTGATCGTGCGCGATTTGCACTACGCGGACGGAGACGTTGCGCTCGAAGTCCGGGCCAAGCCCGCCGTTCCCGCAGGCGAACATCGTTGACTTGAGTGCCCCGGCACAGTAGCTGCGCGCCGGCTACGTTCATTTTCCTAAGGTTCGGAGCGCAAGTTGGCAAAGCTGTTGCTTGCGCAGCGCGGCGGTTCGACGTATTCTTCGCCCCCCTCTGCTGACGTAGCTCAACTGGTAGAGCACCGGTTTTGTAAACCGGTGGTTAGGGGTTCAAGTCCCCTCGTCAGCTCTGCCAAAAAAAGGTCGAGCTCCGAGGGTCAATACGGAGGCAAATAGTAAAGTTCATTGACAGAATATTTCTGGAGGGTTGCCCGAGTGGCCAAAGGGAGCAGACTGTAAATCTGCCGGCATTGCCTTCGTTGGTTCAAATCCAACACCCTCCACTCGTGCGGGAGTAGCTCAGTTGGTAGAGCGTCAGCCTTCCAAGCTGAACGTCGCCGGTTCGAATCCGGTCTCCCGCTCGAAGTATTGCCCACCTAGCTCAGTGGTAGAGCACTTCCTTGGTAAGGAAGAGGTCTCGGGTTCAAGCCCCGAGGTGGGCTCTCCCCCTTTTTTCAGCTCGTTTCAGCGCAACCATCTTGAGGAGTCGTGAATCATGGGCAAAGAGAAATTCGTACGATCCAAGCCGCACGTGAACGTGGGAACGATCGGTCACATCGATCACGGCAAGACGACGACGACGGCAGCTCTGGTTAAAGTGCAGTCGAAGAAGGGGCTGGCGAAAGCGATCAGCTACGCGGACATCGCCAAAGGCGGCACGGTTCGCGACGAGACGAAGACGGTGACGATCGCGGTATCGCACGTGGAATACGAGAGCGCGAATCGGCACTACGCACACGTCGATTGCCCCGGCCACGCGGACTACATCAAGAACATGATCACGGGAGCGGCGCAGATGGACGGCGCGATTCTGGTGGTCAGCGCGCTCGACTCGGTGATGCCACAAACGCGCGAGCACGTGCTTTTGGCTCGCCAAGTGGGTCTTACGCACATCGTGGTGTTCTTGAACAAGTGCGACTCGGTGGACGACCCCGAGATGCTCGAACTGGTCGAGATGGAAGTGCGCGAGCTTCTGAGCAAGTACAAGTTCGACGGCGACGCAGCCGCAGTCGTTCGAGGGGCAGCGCTTCCGGCGCTCAACGGCGAAGAGAAGTGGGAAAACACAATCGGCGACCTCCTCGCCGCGCTCGACAGCAAGATTCCTGAGCCTGTGCGCGACATCGACAAGCCATTCCTCATGGCCATCGAAGACGTGTTCTCGATCAAGGGCCGCGGCACTGTGGTCACGGGTCGTATCGAACGCGGCGTTGTGAAGGTCGGCGAAGAAATCGAAATCATCGGCTACCGCGACACGCGCAAGAGCGTGGTCACGGGCGTCGAGATGTTCCGCAAGTTGCTTGACCAAGGTCAAGCGGGCGACAACGTCGGCGTACTTCTGCGCGGCATCGAAAAGAACGACGTCGAGCGCGGCCAAATCCTGTGCAAGCCCGGGTCGGTCACGCCCCACACCAAGTTCGAAGCCGAAGTCTACGTTCTCAAGAAGGAAGAAGGCGGCCGTCACACGCCGTTCTTCACCAACTACCGTCCGCAGTTCTACATGCGCACGACCGACGTCACCGGCACTTGCGAGTTGCCAGAGGGCACCAAGATGGTCATGCCGGGCGACAACATCAAGATGGTCATCACCCTCATCACCCCAGTCGGTCTCGAAGAGCAAATGCGCTTCGCGATCCGCGAAGGCGGCCGAACAGTAGGCGCTGGCATCGTAACGAAAGTTCTTCAGTAACCCACAGGATTACAAATGGCAGCCGCTACCAAAATCCGCATCCGCCTCAAGGCGTTCGATCACCAGCTCCTCGACAAGTCGGCCTCCGACATCGTCGAGACGGCCAAGCGCACCGGCGCCCGCGTTGCGGGTCCGATTCCGCTTCCCACCGACATCTCGCGCTACACGGTTCTCCGTGGTCCTCACGTCGACAAGAAGTCGCGTGAGCAGTTCGAGATTCGCACTCACAAGCGCCTGCTCGACATCCTCGAGCCGACGCAACAAACCCTCGACGCGTTGATGAAGCTCGACCTTTCGGCCGGCGTCGACGTTGAGATTAAGTCCTAACTCGCGCGAACGAGGAGCAATCATGGCAACGTTCGACGTTTACAATTTGAAGCGCGAGAAAGTCGGCTCGCTGAATTTGTCCGACGAAGTCTTCGGCGTTGAGCCGAAAGAACACCTCTTTTACGAAGTCGTAAAAGCACAGCTCGCTTCGCGTCGCCAAGGCACCGCATCGGCCAAAAACCGATCCGCTGTCAGCGGCAGCACGAAGAAGGTCTACAAGCAGAAGGGCACTGGCAATGCACGCCACGGCTCTGTCCGCGCACCGATTTACGTCGGCGGCGGTCAGGCGCATCCCCCACGCAACCGCGACTGGAGCTACCGACCACCGCGCAAGGTTCGCATCGCTGCGCTGTCGAGCGCGCTCAGCAAGTTCGCAAAGGAGGGCCGCCTTGTCGTGGTTGATCAATTCGAACTCGCCGAAGCGAAGACCAAGGGGCTCATCGCCGCGCTCGATACGCTCAAGGCCGTAAGGAAGACCCTCGTCGTCGACATCGCAGGCAACGATAAGTTGCGCCTGTCGATTCGTAACTTGGAAGCGCACCTTTTTCTGCCGCCAGAAGGCGTCAACGTTTACGATCTGCTTCGTCACGACACGCTCGTCTTGTCAAAGGAAGCAGCCAAGGCGCTCGAAGCTCGCTGTTTGCGCGGCGCTTCAGGTGCAGGGGAGGCAGCGAAATGACACCGGAACAGATCATCAAGCGCCCGATCGTTCTCACCGAGAAGGCAACGCGGCTTCGCGACAGCAGCCAGTTCGTTTTCGAAGTGGCGCGCGAGGCGGACAAGATCGCGATTCGAACCGCGATCGAGAAGCTCTTTAATGTGACCGTCACCAGCGTGAACACCTCCATCGTGCGCGGCAAACACCGCCGCATGGGTCGCGGTTACGCCAAACTCAACAATTGGAAGAAGGCCGTTGTCACCCTCAAGCAGGGCGACAACATCGACTTCTTTGCAGAAAACGCTGAGTCCTGAGGCAAGCCATGGGAATCAAGACCTTCAAGCCAACATCGCCCGCAAGGCGCTTCTACACCAGCTCCGACTTCAAGGAGCTCACCAAGGGCACGCAACCTCCGAAGAAGCTCACCGAGCATCAAACGAGGACCGGCGGCCGTAACAACAACGGGCGCATCACAAGCCGTTTTCGCGGCGGTGGACACAAGCAGCGCTACCGAATCATCGACTGGCACCGCAAGAAGATCGGTGTGCCTGCAAAAGTCGCGACGGTCGAGTACGACCCCAATCGCAGCGCACGCATCGCGCTCTTGCATTACGCCGACGGCGAGAAGCTCTACATTCTCGCACCCGACGGTATCAATGTCGGCGACACGATCATCTCGAGCCGCCACGCGGACATCAAGCCAGGCAACTCGCTTACCCTGCGTCACATCCCGCTCGGCACGACGATTCACAACATCGAACTCAAAAAGGGCAAGGGCGCGCAACTCGTTCGTTCTGCCGGCACCGGCGCCATCCTTATGGCGAAGGACGGCGACTATGCGCAGGTTCGCTTGCCATCGTCGGAAGTTCGCCTCGTCCATCTCGACTGCCATGCCACGATCGGCCAAGTGTCGAATCCCGATCACGCCAACATCTCGATCGGCAAGGCGGGTCGTTCACGGTGGCTCGGTCGTCGTCCGCACAACCGTGGCGTCGTGATGAATCCCGTCGATCACCCCATGGGCGGCGGCGAAGGTCGTTCATCCGGTGGTCGCCACCCCTGTTCGCCTTGGGGCCAGTTGTCCAAGGGTCTCAAAACCCGCAACAACAAGCGCACTGACGGCATGATCGTGAAGCGCCGCAGCAAGTAAGGTTGAAGGAGTCCCGAGCATGCCTCGTTCAGTAAAAAAAGGTCCTTTCGTCGACGGCCACTTGGCCGAAAAAATCGCTGCAGCTCAGGCCGCACAGAGCAAGAAGGTCATCAAGACCTGGTCTCGCCGCAGCACGATCGTCCCCGAAGCTGTCGGGTTAACGTTCGTCGTGCACAACGGCCGCAAGTTCGTTCCTGTTTTCGTGACCGAGAATATGGTCGGGCACAAGCTGGGCGAGTTCGCGCCGACACGCACCTTCCACGGCCATTCGGGCGATAAGAAGGCAAAGGTTAAGGGGAAGAAGTGACAACTCGAGCCGCTCTCAACGGGCGGCTCGGGTTCAATGCGGCAAGCGCGTGAGCTACATCGTCCCTCGGACCATCACCTGGGCAGGGAGTGCTTCACCACGATCGTTCACAATGTTGACGAACGGCTGGTCCGAGTGTTCGAGTTCGATGGTCGCCACTGGGCCTTCGGTCGTTCGTAGTACATGGTGCAGGTAGAGAAAGCTCACCTCGGAGTGCGTTGCGGCAACATGTCGCTTCTTGCCGTGGAGCAACAGCAACCACCGGCAGTCGAACGGCGGCAGCGCAATTTGTAGAAAATAATACCGCCCAAGATCGATCGGCTCGCGACAAGCATTCGCGAGTGCGTGGGCCTCATCCCGCGTGAGCGACCACAGGCGCGATTGTGGGTACGTGGCGCCGTATGTCTTTGGCACACGGTTCGAACTATCGACAAGGTGCGGAACGATTTCGTGGGCAGTCGTGTAGCGCGGCGACCGAAGTTCGCGAGCAAAATGCGGTTGGGTCGCTTCAACGCTCAACGTTGAAGCGAACAACGCATCGCGGTCGAGCGGCGCTTGCTCGACGAACGATTCTTTTGCCGGCAGGCGGACGAGTCGATTGTCGAGCAAGTGCGGCGGAGGGGCGAGGGCAGTGCTTTCTTGATCGTAAATAATATTGACGAACGAAGGTGGAGCCTCCATTCGTGCCGCGTAGCGTTCGGCGATTCGGCGTGGATTGGGCTCGACATACACGAACTGGGTTGCGCTCGGTGTCTGGAAGTACACGGCGGCGGCGTCGGGTCTCAGCGCTTCGGGAAAGAAAATCTCTGGCACATCGGGATTGCTGTACACGACCCAGTCGAACCACTCTTCGGCGTCTTGCACGACGCGCAGAGGAGCCTGCGTGTGAACGCGCAGCGCAAGTGGCAAGGGCGGTGGCTCTCTACGAAATCCTGATTCGGCGACCAGCGCGCCGATCGCGGCGAGTAGCTCGCGACTTCGCCGCCGTGTCGTGAGCAGTGCGTGTGCTGCTTCGCTGCCAAGACGCAGTTCCCTTTGAACGAACCGATGAATCCACCACGGATGTTTGCCTTCGCCAACGCCTGCGGAGTCTTCAAGCAACCTCGCGGCGTCCTTCAAGAAAGCGTCCACCGCGCCAAAGTTGAGCGCGCGCGGCTGCGCTTGCTCTGCCATTTCGTGAAGGGTCTTTGCGAGGGCCAGGTGCTCACCTTGCGAAGCAGCAAGTAGGTAGGCCCATGCGCCTTGTCCGCTTTCGAGCTGCGTCTTCGCAAGTTCGGGCCAAGCGCGTCGAAACCACGCGAGGTCCGGTTCGATGGTGATGCACTCGTCGCCTTCCGCGATGGTCGTCGTTCGCTCTGTGTGCTCAGACGCGAAAGTGCCGAAGCAAGCACCAACCCAGGCGTCGCGAGGGGTGAGTCTTCCTGCGTACCCAAATAGATAACCGAGGCACACTTGAATAAGTTGGACCTGTTGACGACCTCTTTTGCGCATCGCCGGTGAGAGTGCGAGCGCATCGTTGTGTCGCACAAACGCGCGGCGTGCGAGCTGCGGTTGACTCCACAGAAGCAGCGCCGGAAAATCGGTTTTGAGTAACGATTCGAGGAACGTGAGCAGATCGATGCTCGGGATGGATGGAGCCGTCGCATGGATCGCTACGCTCGCCTCGACCCAATCGATGATGGCGTTTCTCAGCTCCAGTGCGCGTTCGGAAAGCGCCGGATGCGGTGCGCCTCGCGCGCCACGAACGAGCTTCTTGCCGGGAGCCTCGGGGAACGTAGGACTCTTGAACCATTTGAAAAGGTTGCGAAAGTCGCGAGACTCGTTCGCTTCGACCGTGCGCTTATCGAAGCGATCGATATCGCAATGGGTGAGAAGATCGGCGCGGCTCTTTGCGCACGAGCGCAGCGCATCGATGCGAGGCGAAGACGGAAGTAGCTGTTCAAGCGCCTTCCACGATGCCCAAGCGTAGCGTGCGTGAAAGGTCTCCATCAGCGTCCATACCGCACAAGGAAACAAAGGTCCGAACCTTGCTCTGACGCGTTTCGCCCATGTAGCCTTTTGTTCTGATCCCTTTTTGGAAGGCGTCGCGTCATCGTCGAATCTTTGTGCAGCAGATGGAGGCCGTCGAATGCGGTGCCGCCTGCCTCACCATGATTTTGCGTTACTACGGCTATCACGCCGAGCTGAACGAAATACGTGAGGCGACCGGTGTTTCGCGAGATGGCTTGAGCGCGAAAACGCTTGCGCAAACGGCGCGTCGTTTCGGTCTCGTAGTGAAGGCGGGGGTGCTCGAGCCGAACGAGCTCGCGACGGTGGAACACCCAGCCATTATCCACTGGGAGATGAATCACTTCGTGGTGTTTAGCCACCACGCGGAAAATGGCGTCCATATTCTCGATCCTGCGATTGGTCCCAGGCTCGTCTCGCATGCGGACGTCGACACAGGATTTACAGGCGTCTGCCTCCAGTTCTCGCCTGGCGAGAACTTCAAGACGAAAGCGCGACAGAGTTCGTCGCTCGCGCGCTACTCGACAGTCCTTCGAGAGGTGGCACCTGCGCTGCTCTTGCTCGCGACTGCGTCCGTGTTCCTCAACTTCTTTGGTTTGAGCATCCCACTCGGAACGCAAGTCATCGTCGATTACGTCCTGTCGCTCGATCAACGGCGCTGGCTTCCGATCGTAGGGGCAAGTGCCACCGCCCTCGTGGTGGGCCAACTGGTTGTAGCGGCCGTTCGAGGCCTCATCCTTTCGCGCGTACGCCAGCACGTCGATACCAAGATGGGCTCCACATTCGTTAGGCACCTGTTCACTCTACCGATGCGCGTGTTTGTACAGCGGCACACTGCCGATCTCGTATCTCGGATTCAGGGAATTCGATTGGTGCGTGAGCTCATGAGCGGCAGTGCGGTGACCGTTCTCGTTGATGGTGGGTTGCTCCTCTTCTATCTGTTTTTGATACTCGCTTTCGAGTGGCGGCTTGGCCTCATTGTGGGTGGTGGTGTTGCCCTCTACTGCGCGATCTATGCGTTGCTGCGGCCGGTTCAGCTTGCGGCGTTTCGCGAGAAAACGATCAAGCATCTCAATCGGGACGTCGAGCTCTATCAAGTGCTCAACGGCATTTACACGCTCAAGAGCGCAGGCCGAGAGAGCGACGCGCTTGACCGCTGGCTGCAGAAGGCAAGCCACGCGAATAACGCGAGCATTCGAGAGACCCAGCTTCAAAATAGAGCAACGGTTGCACTATTTTCCATTCGCGTTGCTGCTCCCGCCGCGGTCTTGATTGTCGGTACGTCACTTGCGCTTGATGGTCGCCTTTCGCTCGGCGGGCTCCTTGGTGCTCAACTGCTGCAAGGCGCGATTTTCGGGCCGCTCGAACGCGTGATTCAAACGCTCCTTCGTCTTCAGGAGCTGCCGTTTCAGCTCGAGCGCATGGACGACATTCTGGTCACGGAAGCGGAAGAGTCGGGCGCGATCGTGAGTCGTCGGCTGAAGGGAGAAATCGCCTTTCGTGACGTGACCTTCGCCTATGGCGCAACGATGACACCGAGCATCGAGGGCGTGTCGTTTCGCATTCGTCCTGGTGAGAAGATCGCGCTTGTGGGGCCATCGGGCTCTGGCAAGAGCACGCTTGGGCGCCTGCTCACTGCGCTCTATCGTCCAACGTCGGGGACCATCCTTATCGACGGGCAGAACCTGGCGACAATCGACATCGCGAGTGTGCGCCAGCAGATCGGCGTCGTTCTGCAAGAGACGCACATCTTTGAGGGAACGATCGCGGAGAACATTGCACTGCACCATCGTCAAGCGCCGCTTGTCGACATTGTCAATGCCGCCCGCGTCGCACAAATTCACGACGACATCGAGGAAATGGCGCTTGGCTACCGCACGAAGATCTCAGCGTCAGCCTGTCCACTATCGGGAGGCCAGCGGCAGAGGCTCGCACTCGCCCGGGCCATTTTGCACCGACCCGCGATCATGCTGCTCGATGAAGCCACGAGCGCACTCGATGCGGTGACCGAAGCTGCGGTGGAGCACTTCCTCGCCAGTCGTCTTTGTACGCGTATCGTCATCGCTCACCGCTTGAGCACCGTTCGCGATGCCGATCGCATTTTCGTTCTGGACAAGGGGCGAATTGTTGAGGAGGGCAACCACACATCGCTACTCGCGCAGGGTGGCGTGTATGCATCGTTGATTTCCAAGGAGCGGGTCGAAGAAGAAGTGCCGCTCTTGGAAGAGGCGCCACGATCCGTTGCGGAGTTTGTATCCGCGTATGATCTGGAGAGATTCAAGGTGCTCGCCGGCAGCGAATTGATCCGCGGAAGTCTGGCCCGCATCGTGGAGCGACGTAAATACCCGGCCGGTGCGCCGCTCATTGAGCAAGGCGAACGTCGCCCAGGCTTGTTCCTTATCGAGCGGGGGCATGTCGACGTCACCTTTCACGAACCCGGCCTCAAGCCTTACAGACTTGACGAGGCGAAGCCAGGTGACGCCGTTGGCGAACTCAGTCTCCTCGATGGATCGAGCTCTTCGATCGCGGCAACGGCGCGCGAGGATACCCGCGTGCTGTATCTCTCTCCCGAGGCGTTTGAATCCCTTCGAGCGTCACGCGATGCCCTTGCTGCAGAGCTCATCCTGGGCTTGGGTCGCATTGCAGCGCACCGTCTCCAAATGATCAATGAACGGTACACCGCATTGGTTGCCGACGTAGCGCCTGAGTCGCGGTTCACGGCGACCGACTCGGAGGTTTGGTCGACCGCATTTCGCATCAGCGTTTCGACTCCAGAAACAAGTCGCCGATCGCTTGAAAATCACGCAATGGATCTGAGTGAGACCCCGCTTGGCTCGTCGCTCACTGAGCCCGAGCGTCGCCAGCTGCTTGCGCTCGGTGAAGTGATCCGCTTCGATCAAGGTTCGATCATCTTTCGTGCTGGCGACCTTGGTGATCGCATCTATTTGGTCCTCGCCGGGCGCGTTGGGCTGACGCTGCGAAATGCCGAGAAGCAAGTCTATGACGTCAAGGCGGGTGGCTTATTTGGGGAAGTTTCGTTTTTTACCGGTGGAGCGCGCGCTGCTGGATGCCACACGCTCGAGTCGACCACTCTGTTCTCGATCCGCCACGACGTCTTTCTGGATGGATTGCGCAGCGGTGAGGAGAGCGCGTGGAAGCTCTTGCGCCACCTTGTGCATAGTCTTTCACACACGATTCGGGTCGGAACATTGCGGCTCCGCGAAGCGGCCGCGCGAGCGAGTAACGAATTGGATGCTGCGGAGCATGTGCGTGCAGAAGCGGCTCGTCTTGCGCAAGAAGAAGATGCCGAATTGGCACTTCTCGCGCGCGGCGAAACGGACCGTGTACCCGTTGTGCGCGAGACTGATCCCCAGTTTGGTGCTGCAGCATGTCTGACGGCGGTCCTGCGATTCTATCGCCGCGGTGTTCGTAAGGGCGCGGTACTCGAAGCTTGTCGCGCAGGAGCCACCGTGACCGCGTATTCGTTGTCACAAGGCGCGAAGAGTTTTGGCATGGCGGTGCGTACACTCACCGCGACGGCTTCGGAGCTGCGACATGTTGATGCGCCGCTGGTGACCAAGACCAAAGTTGGAGAATACCTCGTGCTCGAAGGCTGGCGTGACGGCATGCTCGTCGCGATGGATCCGCGACACGGGTACGTGTCGTTTTCGCCAAGCCAAGTCGAGGCCTTGTTGTCGGACGAGCTCTTGGAGATCGTGCCCGGTGATCAGCCGCTCATGAATGCAACGCTTGGCAAACGGCTGCTCACCCTGTTGGGCGAACGCAAGGTCGTGATTTTTCAAATGGTGCTCACCACCCTTTTGCTGCAGACCGCGGCACTCGCGACTCCAATGGTCACGGGGTTCGCCATCTCGTCGGTGCTGCCCGCTGGCGACCATCAGCTCCTTCACATCGTTGCGATGGCAATGACGGCGGTGCTCATCGGCGAGGCACTCACTTCGTTCGCGCGATCGCAGGCCGCACTCTACCTTCGTACTCACGTTGACCGATCCCTGCAGGAGCAACTGCTGGGGCATATTCTTCGATTGCCCATCACGTTTTTCGAGAAGCATCCGCCTGGTGAAGTGGTGCAACACTTTGAAGCGCTCAGCGTCCTGCGCTCGCTGCTCGGTACCGACGCCATGATTGCGTTGCTGGATGTACCTTCGGCGGTGATCACGGTGGGCTACCTTCTTGTGCTCGACCCTGCGTTGTTCGGTATCGCGATGGGCGCACTCCTCTACTACTTCCTCGTTTTCTCGTTCGTGACTCCGCGTTTGCGAAGGCTCGCAACCGAGGAATTCGGGGTGATGGCGAAGCAACGCGGTCACCTGATGGAGACCCTTTCCGGCCTTCCAACGCTTAGGCTGACGGGTGACGCCGAAGCTGCCGTACGCATTTGGGAGCCAACGTTCCATCATGAGGTACGGCTTGGTGCGCGTCAGGATCTCGCGAGTACGCTGCAGATGGCAGCGGTGCAGTTTGGCCGCGCGCTAACGTTGACACTTGTCATGTGGTGGGGCGCGCTGCGAGTGCAGGATGGTCGTACGTCACTCGCGGCTCTTGTGGCTTTCGCGGCCATGACGGGTGGCTTTCTTTCAACGATTGAGAACTTGCTCGGGCACCTTTCGGGCTTCT
>JAHFDY010000004.1 GCA_023248735.1 Myxococcales bacterium | reverse complement strand
TTCTTCAGCTGCTGGCGCAAGATTTCCTCGCGCTGACGTTGTCCCTCGTCCGCCACCATTGCCGTCACTTCTTGCTTCACGCGGAAGCGATCAAGCTGACGATTCACGAGCGTCAGCACCAGCTTCACGCGCACCTTCAGGTCGAGAGTCTCTAGGACTTGCTGCTTCTCGCCAACCGCAGCCTGCTCTGTCGTCAAGTTTGACACGATAAGATCGGCAAGCGGCCCCGGCTCGCGCACATTGTCGAGCACACCCGCCGTCTCGCGTGGCAAGTTTGGAATGCGCTCCAGGAGCTGGCGCGTCCCTTCGCGCAAACTCGCCACCAAAGCGTCGAGCTCAACGTCGCGCGAGCCCTCGTCCTGAATGCGACGAATATTCGCTTTCATGTAGGGCTCGAGCGACGCCGGTGACTCAAGCGAGAAGCGCCCGAGGCCGTGGAGAACCACCGAATAATTCGCAGGCCCCAGACGAATCACCTTCACCACGCGCGCAAGGGTACCGATTCCGAATAGGTCCTCGAAGCGCGGTTCCTCCATCTCGGAATTTCTCTGGCTGACGATCCCGACAATCGCCTTCTCCTGCCCCAGCAACTCCTCAACGAGTCTGACGCTGCGTGCACGTCCTACGTTGATCGGCACCACGCTCGCCGGAAAGACAACGCTGTTGCGCAGCGGCAAGAGTGGAAGCAGCTCGATTTCAGAGGCGCTTTTCGGTTCGCTCATAAGCGAAGGATACGCGCGTCCAGGCGGGGTCGAAACAATGCGTAGCAAACGTCGTATGTTTCGCGCCGGCTCACAACGCAAAACACGACAACGGACGCGTTTTGCTTGCCCGCGGTCGTGATAGAGTGTGCGCCGCATGAGACTTCGCTCCTTGCTTCCTCCTTCCGCGCCCTTGCTCGGTTTGGCGTTCGGTTTGGGTATGGCGTTCGGCTTGACGACGCTACTTTCGGGGTGTGCGACCGGCAAAGGCTCGACCGACCCTGCCGTAGCGCTCGCCAACTACGCCCACGCGCTGCGGGACGGACGCATCGACGACGCATACGCCATGCTTAGCGACGAGGCGCGGCGCGACCTGAGCCAAGCAGCCTTCAAGAAGCTTGCGAGCCAGATGCCTGAAGAAGTCGCCGATCTCGCCAAGTCGCTGCAGAGACCCCCGTCGAGCACAACTGTAACTGCGCGCGTTACCAATACGAAGGGCGACACGCTGTTACTGGTGTTCGAGAAGGGCGCGTGGCACATCGATTCGAGTGCGGTCGACCTTTACAGCCAGGAAACACCACGTCGTGCGGCGGAGAGCTTCCTGCGCGCGCTCGAGCGCAAACGATACGATGTCTTGTTGAAGTTCGTCCCTGACACCATCCGCACTGGGCTCGACGCCGCACGCCTCAAAGAGCAGTGGGAGCAGGGCCCCGACCATCCATCGGTCGCGCGGCTCCAGGTGAACCTCAAGCAAGCGTTGCTCACTGAAAAGATCGAAGAGACCGGCGAAACCGCCGCGTTGCCTTACGAGGGCGGTACCCTGCTCTTCAAGCGTGAGCACGGTATCTGGCGCATCGAGAACTTCTAGAAGGTCGGTAACCGTAGCGCGACGAAAACGTCGGCCGCCATTCTCTAGTCCCCCGACCGGGGCGCAGGCAATGCGATAGCTGGGGGACTAGTCCCCCGACCGGGGCGCAGTGACTAAGCAATGCGGATAGCTGGGGGGACTAGGGAAATTCGCGGGAGCGAATTTCGGGGTCCTGGGGCAGGGCCCCAGAGAATAGTCTAGTCCCTTGACCAGCTGCGAAGCAGCAAGCGCATTGTTCAATGCGCCTCGGTCAAGGGACTAGATCATCAACAACGGCGCAAGGCGAACGAAGCCCTGCGTCTCGTACTGAGGCAATGCTGCGTCCAAAAGCTCTTCGCGCCGCGATGAATGACCGAGCAATCGGTGGTAATTCACCGTCGCATCGACGAACGCGCGCTGCAACGTTTCGAGCGTCAGATCACCTTCCAGCACGGCGTCTTGACCCGTCACAAAAAACTTCACCAACCCGCATTCAATGAGCACGGATCGCTCCAAGTAGTGGACGAGGGACGGGTAATCCGTAAACGGCTGTGTGAGCCAGCTGTGGATCGCGAGGTTGCGACAATAGAGATCGAATTCGGCTACAAATGAAGCCTCGATCCGTGCACGCCGCTCTTGATACGTGGCCCATAACGCCGGGTAGTCAAAGTTGAGCTTGATCGGAAGGAGCTTCGTTCCGTCGCCGACGATGAACTTGTCGGCGACGCCGTAGCTCGTCCACACCCTCTCTGCGTTGAATGCAACGCGTCTCGTCGGCGAAATCTGGAGCGAATTCCCGATCACGGCGTGCATGATCGACATCCCGATCGGCTTAGCCGTGTCCTGGTACATAATGTCAAACTGCTCTTCGAGACCGTCCTGGTATTCCGTGGTCTGAAACTGCGCGATCAGTCGTGTGATCTCAGCGAGTGGCATCGACGGCCTGCCCGCCGCTTGCTCGGTTAACTTGTGACCAAAGTAACCAAGAATGAACAGTTTTGGCCCGGTCATCCTCGCCCCAACGAGGAGCTCGAGACCAAAGCTCCGGATGAGATCAAAGTGCTGTGCCTCAGGCGTCTTCGCTTGGACGGCAATGCGCGCCCGCTGCTTGTCGGTTAGCGCCGGCCGATACGCCGTGGGCAAGACCAGATCTTCACTCAAAATCGCAAGGCGCGCGATTTCGGGACACGAGAGCATCGCCGCCGCCTCGATGCGCTGACCCACAACGAGGTATTTGCGCGGATAGGTCTGGCACACCTGCGGCAGCGCCTTCTCACCGTGCTTGCCGTGAATCGTGCAAAGCCCTTCGGGCTCGAGAAACATGCATCCACCGCGGTCGTTGTGGCGAACGGAGGCAAAGCTCCCCGTGTTGTTGGGACCTAACCGCTTCATGTAATCGTCAGGTTCCTTACCTTCCTCTCGAAGCCAACCCGAAAAGCGGTGATAGTGACTCTCTTCAACGAGCACGCGCCATCCCGCGCAACAACTGTCGGGACACTTGTCTGCCAGGCACGAGAACTCACTCATGTAGCGAAGGGTCGTGTGATCAACTGCCATCGCACGAAAGGATAGATCAATGTGCCGCCCCAGAGACAAAAGACAATTTGCTTATCGTCACGGGCCGTCAGCTCGCGACACTCACTTCGTCTTCACGTGAATATCTGCCTCCCTTACATAGAGAGGCTCGAGCACCATCGAAGGCGGCTTGCGCAACCCAATCGCGATCATTTCGATCGCCCTCACCAATGGACGGCGTACGACCCGCACGGGCAGCTCCGCGAAATCAGGTACGTCACCCACAAGCGTAAGTGGTGGCCCTGCTGTACCGACCTCAGTTCGCGTCCACGCTTCGATCGCAGCCGCAGGCAAATAGACTGGCTCACTTGGTTGACCATGTCGCCACGTCTGCGCGTACCGGTCGCCCTTCATCGCATCGATGAACACGATCGCGTTGGCCTCATTGGCAGAGAGCACTTCGAACGAACTGACGGCGACGGCCTCAGCGCTCGTGGCCATGACGATGCCCAAAACCAGCGACGTCGCGATGCGCGTTCCCGTAAACGAGCCGGGACCGACGCCAACGACAAAGCGATTGATCGACCAAGGAGACCACTCGAGGTCGCGGCACGCAGCATCGATGAGGGGCAAGATCGATTCACCGTGGGCGTTCGAGGTACGCTGCTCGCGCTCCAAAATAACGCGAACGTCGTCGTCCGATGCCTCCGCCAACGCAAAGGTGCCGACTGCGCTAGACGTATCGAGAGCGCAAATGCGAATCATCTGCGATCAGAGCTGTGCAAAGCGACCGCTCCGGAACGCGGCTTCGAGCAACTGATCAATGCGCTTGACGAGTTCTCCCGCACGCGGATCGGGCGACACCGAAAGCTGGGCCTTGATTTCACGGAGGACCTTGAGTTGCGTGAACATCTGGACGTCGCTCAGCGCGGCGCCACCCGTTAGCACCTGACGAACGCGATCGATCTCCGCTGCCAGCGCCTCGATCCCTACACCGACCGCGCCTACGCGCTTTCGATCCGGGCGCTCGCGATAGTAGGCCTCGAGCACGGGATTCACGAGCGACTCGAGAATTGTCGCTTGGTCCTGATTGTTCCAAGTGTGCTTCAAGATGAACAGATCGCTTGCGTCAGGCTCGGTTCGACCATCAAGAAACGCGCTCGCTGCAAAGAGCTTAAGCATCTTGACGACACGGCGATCGGAAACGGTCACGCCTTCGGCACGGATCTGAAAAATGAGGCTCTTGTATTCGGCGTAGAACGCATCGTTGAACTTTGCGTTCTGCGCGAGCCACTTTCGGGCCTGCACGATCTCCGAAGCGGTGGTTAGCGCAGCTGGAGGCGGCGCGTCGATCATGACGCGCACTTCTTGGGCAAAGCCGCGCGCCAGCAATTCCTGAAAATGGTAGGCGTCCAGATTTTCGCTGCGTATTCGTAACAGAAATCGATCGAATACCGCCGTCAGACTCTCGTCTGCAGGAACCTCGTTTGATGCTCCAAACGCGCTGATGAGCGGGCATTTGTAGACCTTGCCACCGCTCGTATATCGACGCTCGTTGAGCAGGGTGAGTAAGGCGTTCAGGATCGCAGAGTTGCTCTTGAAGACCTCGTCGAGAAAAACGATCTCGGCCTCTGGCAGCATGCTCTCGGTACGTCTGACATACCTTCCTTGTCGAAACTCGGCGATATCAACTGGCCCGAAGATCTCGTTCGGCTCAGTGAAACGCGTCAGCAAATACTCAAAATACTGCGCTTGGAGCGACTGCGCGAACGCACGGAGAAGCGCGCTCTTTGCCGTGCCGGGAGGGCCGATGAGCACCGCGTGCTCGCCTGCGAGCACGGCAATCAGGAGCAATCGAATCGTCTCTTCCTTCCCTAGAAACTGCGCATCGAGCGCGCGACCAAGATCGAAGAGGCGCTGCGGTAAGGGGCGTGCCGACATGCGCGGCCGAGGGTAACACGATCAAAAAAGCCAAAGCGCGCGATCGATCCCTCAGGGGAGCGCTACGGGCGTGAACGGAAACTCGTGGTCTGCGCGACAGCTCGTCTCGATCGCCGCCATGAGTGCAAGCACCAGCCCCTCTTGCCAAGGCTTGCCCGCTACTTGCACGCCCACCGGAAGTGAAACGCTGTTTGCGTCGATGCTAACGGCGCGTTTGTCGAGCCGATCGGTCGGATAGGTCCGCCTCAATTCACTCGCGCGAACGCGTGTCACGGGAACCGACCCAGCAGGTAGTTGTGTTGCATTGAATAGGATCGAATAGCTCAGCGCCGATGCGAAGCCGTCGGCTCCCTCATGCCCAAACGCGGGGGTCGGAAACGCCGGGCACAGGAGCGCATCGACTTCGGCCTGATCCATCGCGTCAAGCAAGCGAAACCGATACTGCCGCACTTCATCCGTGAGTTCCCATAACCGCGCCACGGTCTTTTCTCCGAGCGACGCCACGACGCGGGCCGTTCGGACCTCGCCAGTTGCGTATAGCCCCCGTCGCAACGCGCGGCGCGCAAGCGCTGGCAGCTTCACGAGGCGCATCAGCGGACGCAGAACGGGATCGATCATGTCACCGTCAGCGAGCGATGCGAGGAGCGTTAGTCCACCGTCGGCGCTCACAGCGGCCATATACGTGTCGAGCAACTTTGCGACCTCCGGCGGCTCGAAGGGAACTACGGTAACTCCACTGCCCCGAAGGGCATCCGCGGCGCGCCCAACCGCACGGGCAATCGCATCGGACACCTTGAAGGTACCGTCGTAGTTGTACATGCCAACGCGAATGCCCTGGAGCTTTTCACCGTGACACGAACGCCAGGCAATCGGTGGCGTCCGCCCATCGAGTTCCGTCGCGCGCGCAGTCGATATCGCGCCAAAAAATAGGTCAAGATCATTTACCGTTCGCGCCAACGGTCCGCTCTGACTGCGCACGACTTCCTGTCCCGCTAAGGCGGTGCGTTGCCCGCGACCGGGCAATCGGTCGAGCGTCGGCTTGATGCCCGAGATGCCGCAAAAATGGGCGGGGACGCGGATCGACCCCCCGATGTCACTCCCGACCGCAAGGGGGACGAATCCGGCTGCGACAGCCGCTGCATCGCCACCCGACGAGCCACCGGGCGAATGATCAGCGCTCCACGGGTTTTGCGTTTGGCCGTACACGGGATTGCGCGCTTCGGGGTACAGCATGGTCTGCGAAAGGTTGCCGCGGCCAACCACAATGGCGCCAGCTTCTTCGAGCAACGTAACCATAGCTGCGCTATTTTTGGCGCGTCGACTTCGCCAGCTCTCGATACCAAGAGTCGTCGCCTCACCCGCGATGTCGAAGCACTCTTTCACACTGACGGGGATGCCGTGGAGCGCGCTGCGCACCTTCCCACCGTTGCGCTCCGCGTCGAGTATCTTGGCACGATCACGCGCTGCCTCGTGGAATACTTGGCACAGCGCCAGGATGCGTCCGTTGTGGCGATCGATGCGCGAGAGCAGCGCGTCCACGATCTCGACAGAGGAAGTTTCTCCGCGGTCAAGTAACGCAGACAAATCGGCAACCGAGAGCGCATGTAGTTCCGTCACTTGACGTTCTCCTGAAGAGGTTTACCCCACGGGTCGAGCTCGGCGATCGGAAGCGTCTCTCCCCTCGGCCCTTTCACAGACTCAAGTTGGGGCAACACTTTCGCTTTATCGCCAACGATCACGATGTGAAGGTCCTTATTCAGGTGCTGCTTCGCGACGCGTTGAATGTCGGCGATAGTCACCTTTGCGAGACGGTCGGGCAATGTACGAAGCTCGTCCTCTTTGTAACCATAGATGAACAAATCGGCCGCCATGCTGCCAAGTTCCATCACGCTCTCCATGCGGCCGGGCAATGCCATTAAGATCGACTCGCGCGCATCGGTTAGTTCTGACTCTGTCGCTGGCTCCGCTTGAATCTTGTCGAACTCGGCGAGTAACTCGACCACGGCAGCTCCGGTCTTGTCGGCCACCATGTTGCCACCGACGGTAAAGAGACCTGACCATTGCCGCATCGAAAAACGCGACCGCGCACCATATGTGTAAGCGTTTTTTTCGCGCAGGTTCATGTTCACGCGACTCGAAAAGCTGCCACCGAGAATCACGTTCATGAGCGCGAGCGCGTCCCGATCGGTCGTGTGCGCGTCGGGGCCGAGAAGCGCGAGAGCAACGTACGATTGCGTTGCGGCGGGCTTGTCGACGAGGACAATTGCCCGCGCCCGTACGACGCCACTTCCAGACTTGCGTTGGGCCGGTTTGTCGTGAAAACCACTTCGCGGTATGGCAAACCGCGCCTCGAGCATCGGCGTGATCGCCGCACGGGTTACGTCCCCCGCGATGAGGAATCCGAGTAGGTTGGGGGTGAACGCGTCGCGATAGGCTCGTTCGACTTGGTCAATTTTCAGCGCCTCAAGTTCGGCGGGCGATCCGGAGAGAGAGTAATGGTCGCTGGCGCCCGGATCGAAAACCGAATGGGCAATCGCGTTCGCGGCCATCGCGGAAAGACTGTCCTTTTCGGCACGGGCAGACGCAAGCCTTCGTACACGCAGGCGATCAAACTCGGCCTTGGGGAATGTGGGACGCAGAGCCACCTCTGCCATAAGGTCAAGACCCTTGCCCAACTGGTCAGCCGTCACCTTGATGAACACGCCCGTGCTGTCCCAGTCGGCCCACGTGCCATGCTGCGCCCCGATAGCCTCAAACGCATCGCTCATCTGCAACGCGTTGTAGCTCTTCGTCCCCTGCTCAAGCATCGCAACAGCAAACGCGCGCGCCCCCGCCGCCGGATGTGCGCAGTCCTTGGTCGGTCCGTTGCAGTCGTACCAAGCACCCGACCTCTTCGACGCCAAGCGCACGCTCACAATCGGCAAGTCATGGCGCTCGATCAGGTACACCTTGATGCCGCTCCTGAGCGTGAACACTTCAGGCACAGGCGCGTCGACCTTTACGGCATCACCAGGCTTTGGGGCGCTCGCTCGAAACGAATCGTCCCCCGGTTCTGCGCGAAACGCGGCACCCGAAGCGCTGGGAATCTCGGAGGTCAACGGCGGAATAGGCACGACCGGTTGTGGGTACTCTCCGCACGCAACGAGGGAAACGGTAGCCGCCCATGCAACAATGACGCGCTTCACTTTTCACCTCCCGAAACCAAGCGACCCGCCACCGGAGCGCCCTTCGTTGGCACCACTACCGTCAAGATGCGCCGATCAAGCGGAAGCCACTTTTTCGCCGCCTCCATGATCGCTTGAGCCGTAACAGCCTCGTAGCGCGAAAGGTCATCGTTAAAGTAATCGGGACGACCCGCGACCTGATTGTAGTGGTTCAGCATGTCGGCGCGCGACGACTGCTTCTCGAGCGCGAAGAGCAGCGAACTTCGCGTCGAGACCTTCGCACGCGTCACTTCGTCGCCATTTGGGGCCATGGCCACTAACCGCCTAAGCTCACTGTCAACCAACTTGACAGCGTCGTCAGCGGCCTTCCCCGGCGCGAGCGTAATCCCAATGTCGAAACGCGAGCCAAGCTGCGCCGACGATTGGTGCGCGCTCACGTCGGTCGCAATGCGGGCGTCATATACGAGCGCCTTGTACAACCGACTCGTCTTCCCGCCCGAGAGTACGTGTGAGAGGAGGTCGAGCTCTGCGTCGCCCACGCCGTACATTTTGGGCGTGGGCCAGGTCATCGATACGCGACCAAGCTCAACGTCCGCTTCAAGCGTCAACCTCACGTCGTGATCCAGCTTGACGCCGGGCACCGCCCTTCTAGGCGGAAGCTCGCCCTTCGCGATCTCGCCAAAGTACTTTTCGACAAGCGTCTTTACTTTCACCGGATCGATATCGCCAGCGATCGTCAACGATGCATTGTTGGGCAGGTACCACTTCTTAAAGAACGCGCGCACGTCTTCGATCGTGGCTGCATCAAGATCTTCGGGCGTTCCGATGGTCGTGCGGTAATAGGGATGTTCGGTTGGGTAGAGATGTTCGACGATGGTCTTGTTGACGAGACCGTAGGGAGCATTCTCGTAGTTCTGACGCCGCTCATTTTTGACGACTTCGCGCTGACTCTTGAACGTCTTGTCGTCAGCGTGGTCGAGAAGGAATCCCATGCGATCGCTCTCAAGCCACAAGGCAAGTTCAAGCTGATTCGCAGGTACCGTCTCGAAGTAGTTCGTGCGGTCAGTGTTAGTCGTTCCGTTAATTGACGATGCGCCCGCGCGCTCGAGGTACTTGAAGTACAGGTCTTCGCCAACGTGCTTGGAACCTTGAAACATGACGTGCTCGAAGAGGTGGGCGAATCCGTTACGGTGGGGGTCTTCGTCCTTCGAGCCAACGTGGTACCAAACATTGACGGTCACCGTGGGGATGCGATGGTCCTCGTGAAGGATCACTTCGAGGCCGTTTGGCAGAGTGTACTTCGCTCCGGGCAGGCCAGGCGGCGCGGCAGCTGCGCCGAGAGAAACGAGGGCGGCTGCGACCAAGGAGCCTGCAAAGCGCGAGAATTTCATTGGTAGAGACTTTTGCACACATTGGGCCCGAACCTGAAGCCAAGACCGCCGCCAATTAGACGAAACTTTTGTCGAGGATGTACCGTTCCCCCTGAGTTGTGATGCCTCAAGTCCATGCGTCGACCCGCCTGTCGATCGTTGAGCAATCGCTCAACGACAGCCTCGAGCGGTTGCGCGAACTGCCTTCGACACCGCGCGTGCGTGAACTTCGCACCCGTGCGCGCACTTATGAGCGTGCGACGCAGGCCTGGAATCACGCGCCGCCGAGCGACGAGCAACGGTCTGCCCTCGTAAAGTTGGTTCTCGAGCTCAACGTCGACGTCATGGAGCTGGGTCGCGAGCATAGCGCGTAGTCGAGAGCGCAAATGCCGCATTTTCGCGAAGCCCCACCCGCGTTCGTGTGGTTCACTTCCGGCATGAACGCACGCTCGAGCGCCGCCCTGCTGTTTGTGCTCGTGGGTTGCGACGCGCCAACCGGCAGTCCGAACGACGCGCAGAGTGATGCAGTAGCGCCAATCGACGCAGCCGATGCGATGCATGTGACAGCGAGCGTCGTTGTCACCGTCGATCTTGCGTCCAGCGCGGGCAACGTGCGCGATGTCGTCGGTGTGAACAAGGCGCCTCAGACAAGCGATGCGAAATCGGGCGGCAACCAATACGATCTGTCTGCTGTCTACAAGGCTCTCGGCGTCTCGCAAGTCAGGCTGCACGATGGCGCCATCGATCTGTGCGCCATCTACAAGGACGCAAAAATTGAGGACTACGCGTCGGGCACCCCCGTTGCTGTGACGACGTGCACCGCCGACACGAGCGGCGGTGTGCCTCATCTCAAGTGGACCGTAAACGACGCATCGAAGGTCAACGATATTGCCAATTACAGGTTCGACGAACTCGACAGAGCGCTGTCCGCGATCGTCGCATCGGGCGGGAAGGCCTACGTGAGGCTCGGACACAACTACAACGGTGTGAACGACGTGGGTGACACGGCCAGCTGGGCCAAGGTAGCGACGAACATCTACAAGCACGTTATTGGCACGTTCGCGCCGGGTGCGATCAAGGTCGAGCCGCAATACGTCGAAGTGTTCAACGAGCCCGACGGCTTCTTCTGGGTTGGCGCAAAAGCGGATTTCTTTTCGCTTTTCAACGCAACGAGCGACGGAGTTCGCGCCGCCGCCATCGCTGCCGGCAAGACGGTCACCGTCGGAGGACCGGGATTTACGACGAACTATCTCACCAAGGTGAAGACAGGGTCGTCGACGGCGAACGGCTTCATCACAGCCGTATCCGCAGAGCGACTCGATTTTTTTTCGGTGCACTCTTATGACAAATGCGCGACGGCGACGCTCCTTAGCGGCGAAACATTCCTGAAGCGAGTGAGAGCTGAAATCGATGCTGAGGGCCTCGCGACGAAGCCCATGCACATCACCGAGTGGAACATCGGACTCGGCCAGACATGCGGAGAAACGTTCTACGCGACGCCCCAACTGCAGTCGTACATCAGCGGCATGCTGACGCTCATGCAGGACACCGCATACAACATCGAAGTGAGCAATTTCTACGCGGGCGTGCCGCCAATGTCGCCCATCTCGGTCGACAAGTCCAAACCAGGTGCCGTCACGCTGCGACCAGCGGCGTGGAGCCTGTGGGCGCACTCGAAACTGCGCGGCGGAACGCGCTACGCGGCGCAAGTGTGCGCGTTGTCGAAGTGCGATGCATCCACCACGGCAACGGGAACGGTCGTGACATTGTCGGGAACAGCGAACGGGAAAAAGTACGCGATAGTTACCAACGACACTGACACTGCAATCGCTTTCACGCTTCGAGTAACCAACGGCGCATCGTCAGGTAAGTTTACTTCATATGCGCCCCCTCAGACCGCGCAAACTGTCGTCGCAACCCAATCGGACAAAGGTTACCGCGTCGATGATGGCGCAATGTCCGCACTCATCACCAGTGTGCCCCGGACCGAACAAACGGGCGTGAGTGTCAACGGCGGACTCGAAGTGAACAGTTCGCTCGCCGCTAGGAGCATTGAGCTCGTCGAATTGCCATGACCGGGCTACTGCCCGAACTTCGCAACAAGCGCCCTCGCCCGCTCCACAAAGTCAGCCTGGAAGTGCCGCTCAAACTCAGACCATGTGCACAACGTCGTCGTGTCGCTCACGCGATCGACGAAGAGCTTGCCACCTAGGTGGTCGAGCTCGTGCTGGAACGTGCCCGCAGTCAGGCCCTTGACCTCGAAGTCAAGTGGGGCACCGTTGCGATCGAGGGCGCGCACACGAACATGGGTGAATCGCTCTACTTCACCTCGAAGGTTCGGCACGGAAAGGCAACCTTCGAAGTTACGAAATGTATCAATCGTGAGCACTTCGACCGTGGGGTTCACAAGCACGGTGAGCGGAAAATTCGGCTTGTAGGGATAGCGAGGATTGTTCTCCACGCAGATCACGCAAATTTGAACCGGCGCATATACCTGATTCGCCGCGATCCCCGCGCCGTTTGCGTCGCGCATGGTCTCGATCATGTCGTCGATTAGCGCCTGCGTTTCTTCGCGCGCGATTTCCGCGGCCGGCAATGTGCGCGCCACCTGTCGCAACACTGGATGGCCGATAGTCGCGATTTTCCGGAGGGCCATTGTGCGAAGTCCTCAGCGCTTCTCGACGAGCATGATCGTGCGCGGCGAATCGCCACCAAGGTGGACGCCGGGAAGATGCGGTGTCCCACTTACTTCGACGACGCGAAAGCCAATATCGTGAAGCAACTTACCTAGTTCATGAAGCGAGTAGAGCCGGATGTTGTACTCGAGCTCGCGAGAGCGACCGTCGTCTGCGAGCATCGTGCGCTTGACCCGCATGCGGCTCGTGACCCAATCGAATTGCATCTCGTCCATGCAAACGCATCCGTCACCCTCAAACCATGAAAGCGCAGGGGCGTTGCGCGCGAGGTAGTCGCGATTGGTAACGTCGAGCAAGAACTGGCCTCCACGCTTGAGCGCACGTCTCACGCGATCGAGCACGACGTGGTTTACCTCATCGTCGAAGTAGCCGAAGCTGGTGTTCCAACAGTAGATGCCGTCGAACTCGTCCTCGTACCCAAGTTCACGCATGTCGGCATGGACGAACGTGATTTGAACCGATTGTTCTTCGGCCTCCTCGGCAGCGCGCGCGAGCATCGTGAGGCCGAGATCGAGTCCGACCATTTCGTAACCGCGACGGGTCATTTCGAGGGCGTGCCGACCAATGCCGCAACACAGGTCAAGCACGCGTCCTCCTTTGTCGACGGCCAGACTCTCTTCAATGAAGCCGACCTCACGGCGGATCACGTCGTCGGAAACGCGCGGTTGCGTTCTCAGGAGATCGTCGCAGAAGACGTCATCCCACCAGCCGCGCAGGCGCTTTCGTGGAAGGTCAAGAGACGGGACGGCGCGCGAGTCAATTCGGGACTCTATTCCACGCGAGTCGGTGGCCCGCGACATCGGAGGAAGCGAACGCGGAGGCGGAGGCGGCATGCTCAAGCCTACGCTTCGTGGCGTCCTGACGGACTCGACGGGCTCGATATCGTCCGGTTCAAGCTCGGAGGCGTCGACGTTCACGCTCAAGTTATTTCGCATCGCAGCCACGAACGACAGGGTCTCGGGCGAAATGCTCGGCCCGGGGATTGGAGCCATCGGCGAAAGAAGCGTGACGCGAGCTTCATGATCAAGCAACTCCCCACCCGCAAAATCAGGGAGGAAATCCGTCGAGTGCACCGGGTCTAGCTCGCCTTCGGGGACAGGTTCGCCCAGCGGCGGCGGTGGAATCTCTTTGGGCGCAACCGGAGGCTGATACGGCGTCCAGCTGTCGGTTGGAACCGTTGCAGGTGCCGGAACCTCTGAAGACGCTGGCAACGTAATCGCGCGCTCGGTTCGTGGACTCGAAGGGTGGCCGGGATTGATCGCCACGATACGCGAAGCGGAAATGGGTTGCGGCGACGCTGGTGGGGCGCTGTCCTCATCGGGCTGCGAATCGCGTGGGCCCGTCACGGTCCCCTCCGCATGAGCGGATCGCCGAGACGAATCGCCCCGAGCGGCGCTTGAAAGCGTCCCGCCCAGTGCTTATCGAATACGACGACTGCAGTGGAGCCGAGGTGGAAGGTTCCTATCTCGTCGCCTTTGCTAACGAGCGCGCTCGGGAAGTGCTCTCCAATGGGGACGTCAGAACCGCCGATCGACTTTACGCTGATGCGACCCACAATCATCGCGACGACCATGATGACGGAAACACGCGTTTTTGCCCCACCGTGCAACTCAGTTTCGAGTTCGATCGTGACGCGTCGGTTGCGAACGAAGAGCTCGGGCACATGCCGAATGCCCATGTCATTCACCGGGAAAAAGTCTCCCGGGATCGACCGCACGAGGCGCACGCGCCCGCCGACAGGCGCGTGCACACGGTGGTAGTCGCGAGGCGAGAGGTAAACGACGCACGCTGCGCCCCCATCGTAAGCGGCAGCCGATGTTTCACTGCCCAAGAGCTCGCCTACCCTGTAGGGGCGCCCCTTAACGCAAAATGTACGATCGGAAGTTAGGCTCCCAAACTCGTCGAGCCGACCATCCGCTGGTGAAACAGCCAGGTCATCGCCGAAAGCGATTGGTCGCGCTCCCGCACGAAGTTCTCTCGTGAAGAACGCGTCGAAACTTGACCACTCGCGCTCTGAACAATCTTGTAGGTCGACGTTGTAAGCCCTTTGGTATGCGGCCACGATCCGACGGCCGAGCCACCCAGGCCAAGCCTTCTCGGCGAGGGTGCCCGCAATCTGGCTGATGCGCTCTCGAGGAAGGGTCTTGATCACCTTCGCGGCCGCATGGACGAGGGGCTCCTTCACGGGAACAGATCGTATCGCAGTTTGCGTCGAGTTCGCCCAACTTCGGCAGATGCGAAATTGGCCGTCATTTCATGAGGTATCACGCGACTTATGGAAGCCAAAGACGTCCCTCATGGTTCGCTCGGCGGCACGTTAAGTGAACGCGATGCGGCGCAAAGTGCTGGCCTTAGAAGCTCCTCTGGCGGAGAAACAAATGGCCTAGCTTGGCAAGCGGCCTCGAAGCCGAACGGATCTTCGGACACCGCCAGTTCGGCTGCGACCGAAGAAACGGAAACGTCGCGTGACGCAGCGAGACGTTGCCGAAGAGCCCACCAAGGACCGTACCCTCCCGTCACCACCTCAGGTTGAGCAAGCGCCCAAGCATCGTCAACCCTACCCACGGCCTCGAGACCACGACCTCTGAGCGTCGCCGCGCGCGCATCAAACGGTGCATGCCCGAGATCACCGAGAGCGATCAGCGCAGCTTCCTTTTCGCCCGACCGCTCGAGCAATTCGAACAAACGTTCGCGTTCGTTCAACCGACGCGGTCGTTTTCCCGACTGGGTCGCGGAGGGGGCCTTCACGGGCGGCGAAGGTACCGTGGCAAGCCACGCCCGCCATCGCTTCTCCCATTCACCGAGCTCTGCGCCCGTCGCTTTTTTTAGAGCCTCGTCAACTGTCTTTACCGTATTGAGCTCAGTGAAAAATGCGCGCAGCGCGACGTTGCTGGTCTCCCGGAGGAGGTAACCGCAGAAGCTCTCGACCTCCGCGTACGCGACGGCGGCTTGCGCTGCGCTCGGCAGCGTCGCGAGCGAATTGCCCAACTTGTCGAGCGGGAGGTCAAGTTTTTTGACTATTCCATTTTTCACCGTGAGCTCAGGGCTAAGACGCGCGTCAAAGGGATTCGCCTCCCGCCAGCGAATCTGTTGCCGCTTCGCAAACCCTTCTTGAAGCCACAGCGGTGCGCGGTCGATCGTGAGCCGCGTGAGCGCAAGGTGCGTCAGCTCATGGGCGAGCGTGTCGCGCCATTCGAAACCCGAAGACATCGCGCGAGGCGAAATCATGGTCACTTTGCCCCACTTGGCTACCGCCGCGGTGCCAGTCGTTTTCGCCGCTTGGTATGGCAGCCCCGTCATCGCGGAAAGTGAGAGTTGATCGCGCACCACGACGATGCGGGTCGGCCTCGGCCAATCTGCCCCAAGCTCTCGTTCGAGCATCTGACGAGCCCGTACGACTGCGTCGACGATGAGTGGAAACGTCGCCTGATCGATTTCTTCTTGGAATTGCACCTCGAGACCCGCACCTTCATCAACCCGCAAAGTCGCGGCCGCGGTGACACGAGCGCATCCTTCGCCAACCTCGATCATGTGCTCCGCCTCGTCGTCGTGCACAATACCCGTGGCGGCGGCCGCGACCCCGTCGCAGTCTCCCGTGTAGAGACGCAGGCGCGCCTCTTCAAGAGCAAGCGCAGGCGAGCGACGACTCGAGAACGTGAGCAACTTCAAGGCCTCAGACGTGTCGTGCCTCGTGATGAGCGCGCGAATGACGAGAGCGTCGGGCGCGAACTCTGCGTGCGATGTCCCGCGGAGACCGAGCGCGATCCCGAGGGCCGAAAGCGATATGGTCAACTTTTTGAACCATTTCCTCATCGCAACAGCCCCTCGCTGTACCTTCTCACTGCGTCGCGGATTCGCGGCCCCGACGGCCTTCCCAAACCTCGCTGGATCCGCTCGCGAAGTTCGTCTGGGCCGTGGTGCTTTTTGCCATCCGGCACATCGACCAACGGCGCGCCCTCGGTGCTTGAGCCGTTGCCATTCGCGCTCCCTCCACTGCTTTCTCCAAGCTGTTCGAGCGCACGTTCAAGCTCGCGCTGGGCGCTGCGCTGGCTGTCGCGTGCTTTGTCGCGATCTCCTTTGCCGAGCGCCTTGGTGGCTTCCTCACCATGCTTCTGTGCGTGCCCAAGTGGGTCTTTTGCCTCATCGGGCATTTCTTCGCCAAGGTTCATGAGTCGACCCACACGTCTGGAGAGCTCGCGCTGTCGCTTTTCTTGCTCCTTGAGTCGCTCGGGCGATGACCCAGCACCCTTCTTTTGTAACTCACGTTGTAACTTTTCGATAGCCCCCCGCTCATCGCCAAGTTTGCGGGCCGCATCCGTTACCTCGCCCTCGCCTTCGCGCGACCAAGGGCTCTTTTTTGCCATACGGCGGGCTTCCTCGAGGTCAGACTCGGCGGTGCGAAGCGCTTCGATCGCCTCCAGAACGTTTCCCTGCTCGAGTGCGCGTGCCGCGCGTTCTGCCTGCTCCTTGCCAGACGCGCCCTTGCTCGTCCACGAATCGCTCCCCTGCCCGACATTCGGCAGAGGTTTCGCCGCTTGACGAACACTCTCCGCACGCTTCTTGAGCTCCGCTTTCGCGGCATCGTCGGCCTCAGAGGAATCGCCTCGATCGCCCGCATTCTCGTCGGCAAGTTGTTTCTGATCGCGCGCCGCCCGCCGAAGCTCGTTCGCCGCGTCGTTGAACGCTTGATCAAGATCGTCCTCGCCATCTCGACCGCTACCTGAATCAGCCGAATCTCCGCTTCCTCCCCCCCCTTTCCCACCGCCTCCACCGGAACTTTGCATCGCGAAATCCGCAGTGTGAAGCCGTGCCGCCAAATCGCGCGCCGAGAGTTCGGCGACGCGCCATCGTTTTGATGCGCTCTCTCTTTCGATGCGACCGAGATCATTCTTGATAACTTGACCAAGCTCGCGACCGAGGGGACCGAAGGCCAGCATGTAAGGCGCAGCCTCCCGCAATACGGTCAAATAACTTGACAATGTCACACCCTCAGCAGAGTCACGCTGCATCGCCGCAAAGGCGTTGGCGAGCTCATCGGCTGACGTCGCCAGTTTCTTCGACGATGACTTGGCACTTGCGAGGTCAAGCCCTTGGGCGATGCGATCGGTCGTCAGCGCGAAATCTTCAACGGCAGTTCTCGCTTCCTCTGCCATCAGAAGCGATCGCTTCGGATCGGTCGCCCCGGGATGAGCTGGGCTAGGGGGAGCCTTGACCTTGGAAAGCAACTTGCTTATGCGCGCGGCAAGACGTGCCTTCAACCGCACATTCGGACGCTCAAACCGAAGCGCCTCGGCCGTCACGGTCTTCAAATTGTTCGCGTTGCTTCGCCATCGTTCGCTCCACAATCTCAGTTCTTCACGAGACGCCGATTTTTGTGGCGGCGAGAGGAGTGTCGCTAGCAGGGTGACCGACGCGTCGCGCGCCTTGCGTAGTGCCGCCTGTCTCAGTGCCTCAGACTCGCCTACCTTCGGGGGGACGAGAACAATGGTCTCGCTCTTCCCCCACTTGGGTCCGCTGACGGTGTCGTTGTCACGCGCTTCGATGCGCACCTCGACGGGGGACGTCGCTTCGGAAACGATGGCTTCGCTGAGCCGGAGCGTGTAGGCCCCGCTGTCGACGCGCGTGTCGAGCTCAAAGTGGGATAGTGATCGCCTCGTCTCTCGCGCGCCCGTACGAAGAACGAGCTCAACATCGCGGAGGCCGTGGTCGTCTGCCGCGCGATAGCGAAGCGGAAGTGCCGTCGGCACGTTGGGGTCTGCGAGCGACAGTTGCAGCGGCGCTCCCTCGAGCGTCACGACGGGTGATTCGTCATGAATCACCCCGAGTTCGAGCGCCCGCGCATCCTCAACCGCAACGTTACCGAAGCGTGCACGCACGCGCAGCCGCGCCGGCTCACTGAGCGTCCAGTGAGCAACAAGGTTCTCTTGACCATCGTCGATAAGCGGAACCTCATGCGCGCCGTCCGAGAGAACAAATGATCTCTTGGGCACAAGCATATCGACGCGCACCGTGACCACAGTGCCCTTCGGGTGTCGTGACACGCCATCGCCTGACACAGTCCTCTCGGGTTCGCGCAAGTACGCGGGCGGGCGCGCACGCACCTCGAGGTCGCGCACGTACGGAAGTCGTACTGGCGCAATGCCTCCCCGGGAGAACAGAACGTCGGCGCCTTCAGCAAGGAAGACGAAGCTCGAAAGAGCCCCCGCAATCGTAACAATGACCGCAACAATTGATGCGCGCCGAACCCACATCGCGTATGTGGCCTCTCGCAGGAGAATGTCACCCGCCGGGATGCGCATCATGGCGCGAGAAACGGCGAGAGCCGCCAGCTCGGTAGACTCATCGTATTGTGCCGCCCGCTTTTCGGTGCGCATGGCACGGTCAAGCGCGTTGACTTCACGTCGCGAACGCTTTCCGGCGATCGCAAAAAGGCGGCGATGAGCATCGGTTCTCCTTCGATGCCACGACGCAATCGCAGCGAGGCTCACCGGAACCACGAGCATGAAACACGCGAGCGCCCGGGATCCATCGGATCCAATGCGCGCGACAAGCAACGCAACCACCGACGTCGCAAGCCAGGCTACCGCCGACGCACCCCGACGCGTCGCTCGCCAAATGCGATCGTAGCGCGCGACAAACTCGGCGGTCGCCTCCTCGGGCTTCACGGCCTCAAAGTGTAGCCGATCCGAGCGATGCGGCTCGCCCTACTTCGGAGGCGGTGGCGTGACCGGAATCAAAAATGGAAATTCGCTCGGAATCACGATGGGCGGAAAGTTCGAAGGGATGCCCGTGGGGAAGCCCGTCGGAAGTTGAAACGCGGGCCCCCCTCCAGCGTCAAGTGTCGCTGGCGAATGGCCGCCATCGGGCAAGCGCGGCAATCCGCCATCGAACTGAGGCCTGGGTATGCCTGGCGTCGTACCCGGAACATTGGGAACAGTGCCCGGACCGAGTGGCGGGACGTCTGACGTGGGGACCGACACGGGCGGTGCCGACGTTCCTGCCCCCGTATCGAGCGTCGTGGACGCGAGCCCTGAATCGTCAACTTGGTTCACCGGATCCTCATGCGTTTGAATGAGGTACACGGCCACGACACCCAGCGCGACCAGAACCGGAACAAGCACGACCACTGCGATGAACGCACCATTGCTCTTCTTTTGACGGAGCACCGGATAGCCGCCTCCGGGATAGCCTTGGCCCGGCCCAGGTTGCGCGTATCCCGGACCGTAATTTCCATACTGAGGTGGCACGGGACTCATCGCCGCACCGACTTCCGTACCACGGCGCACGCTCGAACCGCGTGCCGCCGTCGCCGCCATCACGGCTTCAACAGGAGTTCCCTGCATCGTGCTCTCGCGATGGGCATCCGCATACTGCGCGCCCGCTTGCGCCACCGCAGCACTTACGCTTGCCGAGACGGGCGGCACTTGAAACTGTGCGGTCGGTGCGAGCGCTACAGCCGGCATCGGCCCGGTCGCAGGTCGCTTAACGTTGAGCATACCCTCGAGAGCAATGCGCATCTCTGTCGCGTTGCCGAAGCGCATCTCAGGACGCGGCGCGATCGCACGATGCACCAGCCCCGCAAGTTCGGGCGGCACTTCGGGCGCAACGGAGAGCAGCGGTGCAACTTCTCCACGCTCCACCTTTGCCGCAACGATACGACCATCATCGCCGCTCGCGGGTCGCTTTCCCGAGAGCATCTCGTACAGCATCACGCCCGTCGCATAGATATCCGACCGAGCGTCGGCCTGATCCGCCGAGCGCGCTTGCTCGGGCGCCATGTATTCCGCAGTGCCCATCAGCACTCCGGCCATCGTGAGGTTCTTCTGGCCGTCGGTACGCCGAAGCTTCGCAATACCGAAGTCAATTAACTTGACTACCGGTTGAGCTCCCAGAAAGGTCACAAAGACGTTCTCTGGCTTTAGGTCCCGATGCACGATGCCGAGCGCGTGCGCAGCCTCGAGGCCGAGCAACATCTGACGCGTGTACTCGCAGGCAGTTGGAATCGACAGCCGTCGCTGGCGTTCGAGCACAGACGAGAGTGGCTCGCCCTGCAGTATCTCCATCACGATGTATGCGTGACCATCGATCGTGCGGTCAATATCCGTTACTTGCACGACGTGAGGACTTCGGATTTGCGCCGACACGCGCGCCTCCTGAAGAAATCTCTCCACAAGATTGGTTCGGGCCGCGAGCTCTGGGTGCAGAACCTTGATGGCGACACGAGTGCCAAGCATGTCGTGCTGCGCTTCGTAGACCGCGCCCATACCGCCGTCGCCCAAGAGGCGAAGAAGGCGGTATTTGCTGTTGATCAGATCGCCGAGACGCAACAAAGTACGAGGAGGATACGACGCCTGCGCCGAGAGCGCGACTTAAGTAGGGAGAGCGAGCGCGACTTGCCTCGGGGACGGGCCGCGAGCATGAGCCCTTCGCGCGAGACGGTCACAAAGCTCGACCATCGGGATCCCACCAATGGCAGCCTCCTCTGGGAATAGGCTCGTCGCCGTGAAGCCTGGCAGTGTATTCACCTCGAGGAGCGTCACGCGATTCGGATCACCCTCATCGCCGACGATGAAATCCACACGCGCGAGGTCGCGACAACCAAGCGCAGCGAACGCACCGACCGCTGCGGCCTTCACTTTGACAGTCAATTCACTTGACCATTTCGGTGGGCACTCGTGAACGCTGCGGCCAGGTGCATAGCGCGCTTGATACGTATAAAATGGATCGTGTGGCGTCAGAATTTCGGTCGGCGGAAGCGCGTACGGCCCATCCCCCAAGTCGAGCACACCGCAGGTCGCTTCCCTACCCTTAGCGTAGTGCTCGACAATCGCGGTGTCGTCGATTGCAAACACCACATCGAGCGCCGCTTCGATTGCCTCGACCGGATCGGTTGACTCAATCCTCGTCACCCCAATCGCCGAGCCATGGTGCGCCGGCTTCACGACCACCCGTGATCCGACTTCGCGACGAACTCTCGACGCGGCTTCTCCAACCGGCTGTCTCAACAATCGCATGCCCTTCGCGCAAGGGAGCCCCGCCTCGCGAAACAGAATTCTCGACGTTCCCTTGTCCATTGACAGCGCGCTCGCAAGCACGCCCGAACCAACATATGCGACGTGAAGGACTTCGAGCAGACCTTGAAGCGACCCGTCCTCGCCGACCTCTCCGTGCACAATCGGAAACACCACGTCGAATCCACCGACACGCAAAGTCTCGGCAAGCTTCGCATTGAGCTCGAGCGTCGCCACGCGGTGACCCGCCCGCGTAAGCGCATCGCCGATACCTTTCGCTGACGATCGGCTCACCTCGGCCTCGGTCGACGGGCCTCCGGCAATGACCGCAATCGTCAACGAGCTCACGTCGCAGCCCCCACAGCTTTCGAAAACGACGTGGTTAGATCAATCAACTCGATTGACAGCTTCGCAGCAAACTCGAAGATTCGCTGGTCGCGGTAGAACTCACCGAACGCAATGCGCATGATGCCGGCATTTGCGATGAGCTTGAAGCAGTTCCAACAAGGCGACGCCGTGACGTAGATGGCGCTGCCATCGATGCGCGACCCGTTGCGAGCCGCTTGAACGATCGCGTTTGCTTCGGCATGCACCGTGCGCACGCAATGACCATCCTGCATGAGGTGACCATCGTCATCACAATGCGGCAGTCCACGAATCGAACCGTTGTATCCCGTTGCGAGAATGCAGCGCTCGCGAACAATAACGGCCCCGACATGCTTGCGATCGCAGGTGGACCGGGTGCCCACCTCGCGCGCGATGTTCATAAAGTACTCATCCCACGACGCTCGTTCACGCGACATGAAGCGACTGTCTCAAAGTTCAGCGCGTCAAACAAGTGCCGTCACTCGTTCCGCGCCCACTCGCGTCAGTTGCCCTTCGACACGAACACCACCTCGAGGCGCCGATTCTTCACCTTCGCTTGTGCGTCCCTCGGATGCACGATGGGCAGGCGCGGCCCCGCATCGTGGGAACAGAACGATGCCTCTGCAACGCCCTCTTTCGACAGGACCCTCTTCGCTACGTCGATACGCGACGCGGCTTTTCCGACCGCCTCATCGTGTCCGACGATCTGGACCAGAAAGCCAGGATGAGCGAGTGCCACCCGCGCGAGCGCCTTCAGCTTGTCTTCCGGTGGGTCGCCTTCGAGTGTCACCGCGATCCCGCGCTCATCGCGCACAGGCAGCCAAGCCGCACGTGAGAGATCGTCGAAAAGGGTGTCGGCACTCACGGAAGCCTTCGCGGCGTCCTCCTTCTTGACGTCGCCGAGAGCGCGCAAACACCCTTCTCGAGCAGCCATGGCCTCGGGCAGGTTCGTGCGCTGCTCGAGCGCGTGGTCAAGTTGCTTTACCGCCGCGGCATAACTTTCGCCTTTGGCGCCGACCAGTTCGGCCGCTTGACAAAGAAGCGCCGCCTCTTCCCCGAGCGTCGTAGCCGCCTCACCGCGTGCCTTCGCGCGATCGCCGTCGGCCTTGTCAAGTACTGGCTTGCGCAGCTCCTTCGCGACTACGAGCCTTTTTTGTAACTCAGTCAGTTCTGTTTCGAGACGGGTGGTGTCGCCCTTCGCTTCGCCAGCCTTGGCCTCTGCGGCGCCCAGCTCTCCTTTGGCTGCGCTCTCGTCACGCTCGGCGCGATCGAGGCGAGCCCTCAACGCTGCGCGCTCGAACCAAGCGCGAGAGGTTGACGCATAGGCCTCAGCTGATGCGGCGTCGCCCTTTCGCTCCGCCTCGATAGCAAGCTCACGCAAGCGCTCTGCCTCTTTGTATTCTGCCGATGTATGTGCCTCGAGAACCAGGGGCGCCTTGCGCACCTCATCGAGTTGCAGAAGAGGAACGGAAGGCGGGAGCGAGGGCGGACCGGCGCATGCAACGAGCAACGCGCCAGCAACTGCGAAAATGGGCCCGCGCATTATTGGCCTCCTTTGCGCTTCGCACGCACACCGTGCTTTGAGCCGGGCGTTTCGAGAGGTGCCACGGGTTCGCTTTCCACTCGTGAGAGCTCAGTGCGCAATCGTGACACCTGCCGCGAGACCATTTCGTAATCGGCCCTTGAGCGCTTCTCGGCCTCGACGAGCTTGAGTATCTTCGTCCGTGCTTGCGCTGCGTCGGCTTCGCGTCGACTCACGTTCGCAAGTGCATTCGCGTACTCGGCCCACGCGCGTGCTTCGCCCTCAGCCAACGTTGCGCGAGGTCCGTCGCCAATCGCACGGAGCTGCGCTGCACGCTCCAAGGCCACCCTTGAGCGCCGTACCGGCTCCGCTAGGGCTTCGCTCGTTTCGATCGAAAGGCCGGTGAGGAGGCGCTCAGCGAGCATCGCGTCACCGGGCTCAGCCGCGCCACTTGTGATGCTCAATGTAAGGAGGAACCCCGCAAAAAGGCCGTGCTTCAAGGGCCGCATCCTCCAAGGAACTAGCCGCGCACCGAGAAAGCCGCAACACTCGTCTGCGAAACCATGATCGCGTTCGCCGATATCGAGCTCGCCAGACAGCGCATTCAACATCGTGTGGCCGTCACACCATGCTCCTACAGCGAGCGTCTCTCGCAGATGACCGGATGCAAGGTGTGGCTGAAGTTTGAGAACCTGCAGATGACTGGCTCATTCAAAGAGCGTGGAGCCTGCAACAAGTTGCTTTCGCTTTCCGAGGAAGAGCGTGCGCGCGGCATCGTCTGCGCAAGCGCCGGCAATCACGCACAGGGAGTCGCGTTCCACGCAGCGCGACTCAACATCGATGCAACCATCGTGATGCCCGAGGGAACGCCGGTCGTCAAAGTACAGTCGACCCGCGAGTTCTTGGGTAGCCACGGTCGCGTCATCCTCGCGGGAGCCAACTTCGATGAAGCGTGCGAGCGCGCCGCGGTCATTTGTAACGCAGAAAATCGCATTTTCGTCCATGCGTTCGACGACGATCTCGTGATTGCCGGCCAGGGGACGATCGGCCTCGAACTCCTCGAGCAAAACCCTTACCTCGAAGCGGTCGTCGTTGCCGTAGGAGGGGGCGGCCTCATCGGAGGCGTCGCCGTCGCGATCAAAGAGACAAACCCTCGCATCAAGGTGTACGGCGTCGAAACCGAAGTGTTGCCGAGCATGAGCCAGGCGATCGCGGCGAACGCTCCTGTCACTGTTCCGGCTGCGCGCACGATCGCCGAGGGCATCGGAGTGCGCGCCGTCAGCACGAGAACGCTTGAGTTGGTTAAGCGCTATGTCGACGGCGTCGTCACGGTTGATGAAGAGGAGATCGCGCGCGCCATCTTGCTGCTTCTCGAACGCGAAAAGACCGTGGCGGAAGGTGCAGGTGCGGCGCCCCTCGCGGCTCTGGTCGGCGGGCACCTACCGAACCTCGCGGGCAAGAAGGTCGGCCTCATTGTTTGCGGCGGCAACATCGACGTGAACGTGATTTCGCGGATTATCGAACGTGGCCTTGTTCGGAGCGGTCGTATGGTGAGGCTCGAGGTGCGCATCTCCGACATGGCAGGGTCGCTCGCACGCCTCACGACGCAGCTCGGCGGGCTCCACGCGAGCATCATCGAGATTCACCACGACCGCACGTTCTCAAACGCCGCACTCAACGAGACGATGGTCGACGTCATGCTCGAGACACGAGGCTTCGAACACGTCGAGGAAATCGTCAAGTCGCTTGCCGATGCGGGCTACCAAGTGCATCGGCACGGAGCGATGCAGCGGCCGTCAGTCGCGCCTCGCTGATCACTTCCGCAACGGAAAAGCGGGTTCGTTCGCTTGCGCGACGCCCAACTCAAGTCATAGTCGCCTACGTAGGGCGGTGTGGGCAGCCCGACAGCGCGCGACCGAGATTCGCGTATCGATCCCGTTTTGTCCAAAAATAAGTGGGAGAATCTGATGCGCAGTATTGTGCTCTTTGCGGCGTTACCGATAGCAATCTCCACGGTCGGATGCGGCTCTACCGTTCCCGTCGAAGAGCCAGCGAGCGAAGAAGACCTCGTCCTCTTGCACGCGATAAGGCCCGGCACGGCGCCGCGATCGTGGGATTCGGCCGTCTCAAGGCCGTCGAGCGAAGCGGTTGCGGAACAGCAACGCAAAGCGTGTGCTTTCCGTCGCGGCGCAATGCCAGCGGCAACCCTCGGAAGCGAGCTGCCCGTAGGAAATGGCAGACTTGGTGACACCTCGATACCGATTCAAAACGTCATCGTGTTGATGCAAGAAAATCGATCGTTCGACTCCTACTTTGGGCACCTCGCAGCGTGGGCGAAGAAGAACAAGAAGGACGCTCAAGGCAAGCCTCTGTCGCTCGATATCGATGCGCCAACGGAACCGCTCCACGTTCCGGAAAAGATCAGTGAGCCAACCGGCGCAAAGGCTCAATGGCTGCACGCGCCTGAGCTTTGCTTCTCTGACACGAACCACGAGTGGGCTGGCAGCCACCTCGAGTGGAACGGCGGAAAGATGGATGGCTTCTTTGAGGCAAACGATGGCTTTGTAGAAGAGGGACAGCCCGCCGTTTCGACACCGTATCTGAGCGGACAACGCGCGATGAGTTACTACGATGAGCGCGACATCCCCTTTTACTACGACCTCGCAAGTACATTCGCGATAGGCGACCGGTACTTCTCATCGGTCATCGGACCAACATGGCCCAACCGCGACTTCATGTACGCCGCATCGAGCTACGGCGTGACGACGAACAAGAATCCCTACTGTAACAAGCCGGGCGTCGGTTCATCGATCACCTGCCAGCAGCCAGAATTTTTCGATCGCGACACGGTGATCTTTGACGAGCTCACGCGTCGCAGCATCCCGTGGAAAATTTTCGTCGACGGAGCGCTCCCTGCTCCACGTCTAGGAGCGTTACTCTCGCCGCGGCAGCTCGGCGGTCGATGGGGTCTGTCATCGATCAGCCACATTTCCACGGTCAACAAGCTCGTGGACATTCTGGAGGGCTACAGCGGGGAAGCGTTGCCAAGCGTATCGTTCATCGATGCCAATGTCCTCGAGAACGCAGCAGGAAACGATGAGCATCCCCCCAGCGATATCCAAAGCGGGCAGGACTTCGTCGCACGCATCACGGCCGCTTTGATGCGCAGCCCGTACTGGGAGAACACGGCCCTCTTCATCACCTACGACGAGCACGGCGGCATCTACGATCACGTTGCGCCACCGCCCGCGTGCACGCCGGATCCGAGCAACCCGTATCCAGATTTGGAAACTGATGAGGACCAGGAGTTCGCTGCGGAACACCCCGATCTCAACACCGGGTTCGACCGCTATGGCGTACGTGTTCCCGTCATTGTGGTGTCGCCCTACGCGAAGCGGAGCTTCGTTTCGCACAAGGTCTACGATCACACGAGCATCCTGCGATTCATCGAAACGAAGTACGGCCTACCCGCACTCACGAATCGCGACGCAAACGCGGATCCAATGTTGGACATGTTCGACTTCAACGCCAACGGAGGGCGAGGTCCGTGGGCGAGCCCTCCGGGGCTTGCTGACCCCCCGTTCAACGGCAGCTGGATCGATCCAAACCGCCTCGCTACTTGCAAGAGCCTTTACCCGATCAACGGCAATAAGTTTTAGTGCGCGAGCCAAGTCGTTTGGCATCTATCCTCGGTGGCGATGCAAAACGACGCGCCCATCTTTCGCTTCAACGAAGCGCGTAAAGAAATCGTCCACGAAGTCGCTAAGCGCGTCGTCGAGACCGTCGTCGATCCGCTCGGCGTCTTGAGCGATGCCATCTACAACGAAGTGCGAAGACACACCGTGGCGAAAGGCAGTGGCGATGGAGCCGCACGTTGGCGATCACTTGCTCGACGCGTTCCAACAATGAGCCGTGGCGAACTTTCAGCGGAGGTCAAGACGCTCGCTGAAGAGCACGCCTGGGACGTCGCAGGAAACTTCAACCCACGCGTGTTCTCACTCGCCACCAGACTCATGCCTCCGGTGCTTGGCGCGCTCATCGCTCCTTTGACGACGGCCACGTCGCTGAGAAGGCTCATGGACGGTGCCGCGCTGACCGATCGCATATCTGTGGAGGGCCACATGGCGAGCGCGCGTGCGCTGACCAAGCTGGGCACCGTCGTCTACGTTCCGACACATCTTTCGAACATGGACTCGATCGTGTTCGGTTACGCGCTCGATCGTGCCGGGTTGCCACCTGCAACGTATGGCGCAGGGAAGAACCTTTTTACCAACCCCGTGCTGTCCTTTTTTATGCACAACTTGGGCGCATACAAGGTCGATCGAAGGCTGCGCCACAGCCTCTACAAGGACGTGCTCAAGACGTACTCATGCGTCCTCCTCGAGCGCGGATACCACTCGTTGTTCTTTCCAGGTGGAACGCGTTCGCGCTCCGGAGGCGTCGAGCGACGACTCAAGTTGGGGCTCGCAGGCACGGGCACTCAGGCCTTCGCGCGCACGTCGATCGCTGGCAAACCACAACGTATCTTCTTTGTGCCCGCCACCATCAGCTACCTGGTGACGCTCGAAGCCGAGACGCTCATCGAGGACTTTTTGCAAGATGCCGGCAAACACCGCTACATCATCGAGGATGACGAGTCGTCTCGCATCGAGAAGGTCGCGTCGTTCGTCAACAAGCTCCTTCGGCGTGACGGCGGCGTCATTGTGCGCTTTGGAGAGCCGCTCGATCCATTCGGTAACCGGGTTGACGATGAAGGCAACTCCGTTGACAACCGAGGGCACGTCGTCGACCCGACGTCATACGTTCGCGATCGCACGGGCGAGATTCGCATCGACTCCGATCGCGACGCCCAATATACGCGCGAGCTAGGTGAAGCCGTCTGCAAGTCGTACTTGCGAAACACGGTCATCCTCGCGACGCATTTGGTCGCCGCCGCGATGATGAACCGGCTGCGTAAGACGGCGGGCACAAACGATATTTTCACGCTTCTGCGCGTACGCCAGCGCGAAGCGGTTCCGCTAGGTGACTTAGAACGAGATGTGAGCGAACTCCGCGATGGGTTGCTTGCTGTGGAACGCCGCAATGAGGTCATCGTGGGCGAGGCCATTCGTAGTCGGAGTGGCGCCGCAATCGTCGATGAAGCGCTTCGCGCGTGGAGCGGAACGCACACCTCGGCCGTAATCGAGCTAAGAGATGGCGAGCTATCCGTAGGGGACGCTCCCCTGCTTTTTTATTACCAAAATCGCCTCGCTGCGCATGGCGTCGCGCTTGATGTGCTGACACCGAAGCGTGAGCCATCTCAACGAGGTGCGCACTCATGAGCGAACGTCTCTCTGTTGCCGTCGTTGGCGGAGGAGTCTGGGGACGCTCCCTCGCGAGTGCCGCTGCACGCACTGGATGCAACGTCTTGCTCATTTCGAGGCGAGAACGCGACGCTCCGGAGGGTGTGCGGAGCACAAAGGAAATCGCCGAAGCCGCACGATCACGCATCGTGCTCCTCGCGGTACCCAGCGCGCACGCGGTTGCCGTCGCAGCGGAGCTCGGTCCCCATCTGAACGGGGGGCACTTTCTTGTGCACGGGGTGAGAGGGCTCATCGGCGATAACTTGCGCACAGTCTCGGAGGCCGTGCGCGACGAGATGCCGGTACGCAGACTCGGTGCGCTCGGTGGACCCGTACTCGCGACAGAACTTGAAAGTGGATTACCCAGTATGATGGTCGTCGGGTCGCGCTATCTCGAACTGCGCGAGGCCGTGATTGAGGCGTTCGGGTCCGAAGCCTTGCGTGTTTATCCGACCACCGATCTCATCGGCCTTGAGTGGGCGTCGGCCCTCACGGGATGCCTCGCTATCGCGATCGGGTACGCCTTTGGTGCGGGACTCGGACCGGGGCTTGTCGCCGCATTCACGACGCGCGCTGTACACGAAGCTGCGCGTGTCGCTTACGCTGCCGGCGGCGAGCACGCGACGCTCCTCGATCTCGCGGGGCTCGGAGACCTCCTGGCCGCCGTAGGGCAGCGCGATCGACCAGAGATCGTGCTCGGCCGTTGCCTCGCAGAAGGCAAGTCGCTTGACGAGGCAAGCAAGGCGGCTGGCGAGCGCATTGAGGCCGTCGCTCTCCTGCCGAAATTGCAAGCATGGGCACTCGCTAAGAAAGTGGACGCTCCGATTCTCTCAACGATCGCCACGGGGCTGCTCAAAGGCCGTCCAAGCGACGCCTTGGTCCGCGATCTGATGGTGGCTCCGCTCGCTCCCCTCTCATGATGCCGCAAACGCACGCATGAACGCGGCGAGTTGCGTCGCGGCTTCGAGCGTCACCGCGTTGTACAACGACACACGAATGCCCCCAGCCGACCGATGCCCCTTGAGACCCACGAAGCCCGCACGCTCCGCCTGTTCGACGAACGCTTCCTCGGCACGCTCATCGGGAAGGCGCATGACAATGTTCATCACGCTTCGCTGTGGCGCTTCGACGGGACAACGATAGAAGCCGCCTGACTGCTCAACAGCATCGTAAATGGCGCGCGCCTTTTTGCGATTCGTCCGCTCAATTGCTTCGAGTCCGCCCTGCTTCTCGATCCACCCAAGGACGAGATCAACCAAGTAGATCGCGAATGTCGGCGGCGTGTTGTACAGCGAGTCAGCCTCGTCGTAGGTTCGATACTGGAGCATCTTGGGAATCGTGCGATCGCCAAGGTCAAGAAACTTACGTTTCGCGATCACGACGGTAACGCCGCTCGCGCCGACGTTCTTCTGGGCACCCCCGTAGATCATCGAGAAGTCTGACACGTTGATTGGACGCCACAATATGTCACTCGACATGTCACAAATCGTCGCAATGCCTCGTCCCTCGAGCGAGGGTAGCGCATCATTGATTCCGTATTGGATACCGTGAATCGTCTCGTTGCTTGCATAGTGCACATACGCGGCATCGTCGGGTACTCCCCATGCAGTAACCGCCGGCGCCGATTGGTAACCGCCCTTGCCATCTTTCGAACTCGCAGCGAGCAGAGCCTCCGCGCCGCGAGACATCGCCGTGATTTTCGCCTCGGCGAACGCCTTCTCGCCCCACGTACCGTGGACGACATAGGCGGCCTGCTTTCCTGCGGTTAGAAAGTTGAGCGGCACTAGCGCAAACTGCATCGACGCGCCGCCCTGTAAGAACATGACGCTGTAATCGTCAGGAATCCTCATCAATTGCCGAAGTCGCGCGATCGCGCGCATGTGCACAGCCTCGTAAGCCTTTGCGCGATGGCTCTGCTCCATGACACTCATGCCGGTGCCGTTGAAATCGAGCAGCTCACGCTGCGCTTGCTCGAGTACTTCGAGGGGGAGCGCGGCGGGTCCGGCCGAGAAATTGAAAACGCGGTTCATGGCTTCACCATACTCGCCTTGTCTGCTTGGTTCCGAGACCAATCGCGTGTAGCCGGTGGGGCCATGTTGCCATTCGAGGTCGCGCCCGGAACAACGATTGAACAGCTCCTAAGCGATGTACTGCCGAAGGCGCACGCAAAGCTCGTCGCACCAACGGAAGTCGGGACGTTCGAGGTCGCGGTGAAAGTGACGCCAGGCACAACGTACGTACTCTCGGTCGACCAGAACAAGCTGTGTGCACGCGAGAGCAGCGCCAAGACCGCCATTTGGATTCACCTGGAGGAAAGGGCGGTCGTCTTCTTTCTTGACGATATGGCCACAACGAAACGCTTTGTGCCAAAGTTCGTTCCCGAGGGTGGCTTCACGATGCTGACCGATCCACGGGTCTTGCGGCGCTTAGCCATGGTGAGTGGGAAAATAGAGATCAAGCTGGCCGACAGTCCAATCGGGACCATTTCTCTCTTCATCGCATCCGGTGCGAAGGCGAAAGAGGGCATCTTCGTGGACGACCCGGACGCCACGCTCGAAATCCATATGCCAACGGTGGAGAAAATTCTCTCTGGGGAAGTGGGTCCGGAAGCGGCGCTGAGTGATGGAAGCGTGGGTATCAAAGGGAAGCGGCTCGTCGCCATGCAGTTCGCGCTAGCGGTCGCGCCCTACTTCAAGCCGCCACCGATGTGAACGAACGCTGGTCTACCCGAAGCGATTAAGCGCTTCTTCTTTGCAGCCGAGGCAACGCACAGTCGAGTAATCTCCTCGCCCATGAAGCGCCGCGAGCTCTACCCGTCCGTTGCAACAAACCGCACCGGACACCTCAAAGTTTCGTCACTACATGAGATCTATTTCGAGGAGTCTGGCAACCCAGCCGGCAAGCCTGTCGTCTTCGTGCACGGCGGCCCGGGCGGTGGAACGGAGCCGAAGCAGCGCCAGTTTTTCGACCCAAGTGCGTATCGGATTATCCTCTTTGACCAACGAGGATGCGGACAGAGCCGACCGCCGGCGTGCCTCGATGACAACACGACGTGGCAGCTGGTCTCGGACATGGAGCAGCTTCGCGCGCACCTCAAAATCGACAAGTGGCAAGTGTTCGGCGGCTCGTGGGGCTCCACGCTCGGGCTCGCTTATGCCGAGACGCACCCCTCCCGCGTTTCCGAACTCGTCTTACGCGGCATTTTCTTGCTCCGAAAGCAGGAGATCGACTGGTTTTATCAGCGAGGAACGAGCGCCCTCTTCGCCGACGCATGGGAAGACTACGTCAAGCCGATTCCGCAGGCCGAACGCGGCGACATGGTCGGCGCATACTACAAGCGGCTTACGAGCGAGGATGCGCGCGTAAGGCAAGAAGCGGCGCGTGCGTGGAGCGTGTGGGAGGCGCGCACCAGCAACCTCTATGTGAAGCCCGAGGTTGTCGAGAAGATGTCCGGCGACGAGTTTGCGCTCGCCTTCGCGCGAATCGAATGCCACTACTTCGTCAACGAAGGGTGGCTCGCGGGCGACAGGGCGCTGCTCAAGAACGTTGACAGAATTCGTAACATCCCCGGTGTCATTGTCCAAGGTCGTTACGACGTCGTGTGTCCCATGGAGAGCGCTTGGGACCTGCACCGCGCTTGGCCCGAGGCTGATCTGCGCATTGTTGCGGACGCAGGACACTCCGCGTTCGAGCCCGGCATCGCCCATGAGCTCATCGAGGCGACTGACCGCTTTCGGTAAAGGTGCCTAAGCGCTTCTTTGAATAGGTTGGCCGGTGTGCGCAACGAAGGGGCAGTCCACACGCATGTCCCGCTTCGCTTCACCCCTCGCTGCCGCCGTTGCACTCCTCACGTGGCAGGCGCGCGCCGAATCGCTCAATATCTCCGTCGTGCGCGAGGATGGCGCCGAGTCATGCCCCGATGCGGTGCATGTTCGCGCGGCAGTCATGCATTACCTTTCGCGGCCGCAACACCAGGAGGCCGGTGCCATCGAGGTACGGATGACGCCCAGCGGAGATGGCGCCTTCGCGGCAACAGTGCGCCTTCGTTCCGCCACCGGACAATCCATGGGCGTTCGTCAATTCTCTGAGTCGACGTGTGACCGCCTGGTCAAGGTGGTTGCCCTCTCAATCGCGCTCCATCTCGATCCTGATGCCGTCGCAACGGAGGCACCCCCTCCGCCCCTGAAGACCCCAAAGACGACGATCGCACCTAGCGGAGTGCCTGAAAAGCGCCTTTCTACGCTGTCGATAGGGCCAGTCGCCAGCTTTGGGCTGCTTCCTCAGACGGCTGTTGGCATGCGGCTCGGAGCCGACTTCGAGATCGTCAAGCGGTGGAACATTCGGGCTGGCGCATTCCTTCTGCCAGAAAATAGGACCCAGGATGGTCGATTTCTCTTCGGACTCTCGGCCTTCGACGCAGGCCTCTGTGGCGCCATTGTCCGCGGAGATCGAGGTTCCGTTCGCGCATGCGCGAGTGGCCTCGTGGGTGAACTGCACGCGGTCGTTCTCAAGCTCGAACCCACCGAACCCGGTGGCAGACTGTGGATTGGCGCGAACGCAGAAATATCCGGCGGCGTGCGCATCGCTGGATCGCTTGGCGCCGAAGCCACAATCGGAGCAACCGTGCCGATCCTGAGGCAGCCATTTCTCATTCGAGGCGAGTCCACGCCAGTCTTCCAACAGCAAGCCTTCGCCCCTTTCGCGAGGGCCGCCGTCACTTTGTCATTTTGAGGGGCGTTTTTCGGATGCTGATTCATCGAGTCCACATTCATTGGGAAGCAATGCCCCGATGACTACAATGGCCCCCTCTCTCGAACACGCACTTCCTGCCTCACGTGGCGAGGTTGAGAAGCTCGACGTGCGCACGGTGCACGCAAGGCACGCAGATTTCGTCTGGCGATCGCTTCAGCGCCTGGGGGTGCCTCGTTCGGATCTCGAAGACGCCATCCAAGAAGTCTTCGTGGTCGTGCACCGCCAGCTGCACGCGTTCGATGGGAACGCCAAGGTTACATCGTGGCTGTTCGCAATCTGCCTTCGCATCGCTTCGAACTGGCGACGCCTTGCTCGTTTTCGCTACGAAACGGCTGCGGAAGGGGCATACGAAGCCGCTGACACCCACGCTTCGCCACTGGAACAGCTCGAACGCGCCCAGACCCAGCGGACAGTCAATCAGCTTCTTGACTCTCTCGAGCCCGACAAGCGAGCCATTTTGGTGATGCACGAAATTGAGGGTGCGTCATGCGACGAAATCGCCGACGTCATGGGCATTCCGGTCGGCACTGTTCACTCGCGCCTGCATCGTGCGCGGGCTGATCTCCGCGAAGCGCTCGCGCGCACACGTGCACGCGAAAGGAGCTTCAAATGACCGAGCCAGCGCGTTGGCAAGACGACTCCGAACTCGGTCGGGACCTCAGGCAAATGCTTGCCTCGAGTGCTCCGCCAGAGGCGATATCCGAAGCGGTCATGTTGCGCTCCGCGCGACGCGTGGCGCGCCTCGCGTGGATGCCGGCCGTCATGCTCGCGTTCTCGTGGAAAAAATGGGCGCTCGCGGCTTCCGGCATGACAAGCACGATCATCATCGCCTTCGTGATCCATCATGCGAACGCGCCTCATGAAGTTGACGCAACGGCGATTCCGCCAGCGCAAAGAGAGCAGCCGCGCGAAAGGGTGAGCGAATCTTCGCCGCCAACGGAACCGCTTGCGGTGCCTCCAACGCGTCAACTCGATGAACCAAGCCCGGAGCCTCCAATTCGTCAAGCTCGTGAACAAGTTAGAACGCCCGAGACAAAAGCCAAGTCTGCGGAAGCGATCGTCGCTTTGCAAGACAGCCCTCAACCAGCCGCAACGCCAGTCCCCAAAGCAACCGAACCCAATGAAGATGAACTGACTGGCATCGCACGTGCACAATCAAAAGCGCGCAGTGCACCGAACGAAGCACTCGCCCTCATCGCCGAACACATCCGGCACTTTCCCAAAAGCAAACTCGGTCTCGAACGCGAACTCGTCTTCGTCGAGGCGCTCGCAAATGCAGGCCGAACCGCCGAAGCACGGAGCCACGCGCTCGCCCTTGAGCCCCAAGTCAAAGGCACGCTGTACGAGCGACGCGTCGGAATCATGTTGGAACGCCTTCGCTGAATCGACATTCCTGCGAGAGATTTGTGAAAGCGACTCTCGCACCAGCACATCCACAAGTCGGAGGCACTTTGATGAAGAACTTGCTCTGCATTTCGGCGGTCGTGGCCGCACTTGGATGTCAGCTCGAAACCGAGATCGCCGCTCACCCCGACGGCTCTACAGACGCCGGTGGAGTCAAGACGGACGCTGCGTCCCACGGCGACGGGGGCAGAGACGCCGCAAGCCAAACGGACGCGGCGAGCGAAGACGCACAATCCACCGGCGACGGAGCGCCCATTGTACCGATCAATGGCTACGGCATTCTCTCGTTCGCCCCTGTGAGCGACACGACGTGGGCCGTGGGGATACAAATCAATGGACTCGTGGGACCTCTCTCCATTGATCGCTCCCTCGTCGCGGGCAGCGACGTGACGCTTACGCCAACCGGGAACGCCTATCCAAAGACGACATTCGTCGGTTGGAAGGATGGCGACACCATTCAAGTCAGCGCGCCCGGCGACGTCGTTCGAGCCTTCACTGGCGACTTTACCTTCGTCGACGACGTAAAGCTCCTCGCACCGGGTGGATCAATCTCGAGGTCCCAAGACCTCGTCGTCAAATGGGGACCGACGAAGGCCGAGCTGATCAAAGTGCTCATCAAGGAAAACGCGAGCGGGGCCCTGCTCGGTACCAACACTTTTACGCTCGTTCCGGGCTCAGTCGGTACGGCAACCATCGCTGCAGCGGTGCTCGCTAACCTACGAGGCGACGCAACCGCGGAACTTCAAATTCTCGCGTGCACGGGCGACAATAACCCCGGTCTTCATAACCTCACGCCGCAGCAAGATTCCATCTACGTCGTCGAGATGAAGTCGCGCGCCAGTCGATCGCTAAACGGAGCGGTTCAGCCGTAGCGGCGTCCACCCAACGCGTTCGATCGACTACGAAACGATGATCTTCGCCGCCCACTTTTTTCCGACCTGCAAAAGGTAACTTCCTTCCGGCACTTCCTTCACGGCGTCACTCCAACGCTCGCCGTCAATAGAAACGCCTCCTTGCGCGATCTTACGGCGTGCGTCCGAGCCGCTCGTCGCGCCGCCGGCCTTGAGAACGACGCTAAAGAGTGGCCCCTTCGGCACGCTCACTTGCAGGACGTTGCGCGGCGGACGTCCAGCCTCCCACCAGACGAAGGTATCGCTAGCATCCGCCGCTGTATGGAACCGCTCGACCATGAGGCGCGCGAGGGCCTTCTTCTCTGCCAGCGGATCGCCATTGTTGTCAAGTTCCTTACCCGTCAAGAGAGGGTACCAACTGGTCATGAGCTCATCGCTGATGCTCATGACCTTGCCGAACATGTCGTCGGGATCATCGGTGATGCCAACGTGGTTGCCCTTTGACTTGCTCATCTTGTCGACGCCATCGAGACCGAGCAAGAGGCCGATCGTCAAGACGGCTTGTGGCTCCATCCCGCCATAGGCCTCCATAAGATGCCGTCCCATGTAGAGGTTGAAAATCTGATCGTGCCCGCCGAGCTCAACGTCGGCCTTCAGCATCACTGAATCGTAACCCTGCATGAGCGGATAGAGGAACTCGTGCAGCGCGATTTGCTGGTTCTGCTCGAACCGTTGACGAAAGTCGCGGCGCTCAAGCATGCGACCCAAGTTGTAACGAGAGGCGAGGGTAATCACGTCGTTGAAGCTCATCTTGCCGAGCCACGACGAGTTCCATTCCACGCGCGTAAGACTCTTGTCGAGAATCTTGAAGCACTGGGCCGTATAGGTCGTAGCGTTGTCGCGGATCTGCGCTTCGGTGAGCGGTGGGCGCGCAGAATTCCGCCCCGTCGGATCGCCAATGAGGGCTGTGTAGTCGCCCACGAGAAAAACGACGTCGTGCCCGAAGCGCTGAAATTGCGCCATCTTCTCGATCAGAACCGTATGGCCGAGGTGCAGGTCGGGCGCCGTCGGGTCAAAGCCCGTCTTGATCACCAGCGGCGTTTGCGTCGCGTGACTGCGCTCAAGCTTCTTGCGAAAGAGTTCCAGCGGGTGCAAGTCGACGACACCGTGCTTGAGGACTTCGAGCTGTTGGTCAACGGGCGGGATCGTGATCTTGGCGGCTGTCATGTCAGGACCGCCGATCATAGCCTCGAACGATTCTCCCTTGACTTGTTTGATAGTTGCAACATTATCGAATTGTCAAAATGAAGGACAAGGACGCCAAAGCGCTCGTGAAGATGTTTAAGGCGCTCTCTCACCCCAATCGCCTGCAGCTCTTCGTCGAGATTCTCGAACAGAGCGAAGCTGCGTTTGAAGAAGGAAACGACTGTTTCGCGAGCACGATTATGGAAAAGCTCAACGTCGGTGCGCCGACGATTTCCCACCATCTTAAGGAGCTCGTCAACGCGGAGCTCATCTCCACTGAACGAAAAGGAAAGTTTCTTACCTGTCAGGTGAACCCCGAGGCGATGAAACGCCTTCGTGGATTTTTCGCGCGCTAACTGCGCTTTTTCCCAGGAGTCAGCACAATGGCACAAGCCGCATCAGTCTCGTCTGTCGCAACGAAGAAGAACGTCGCCGATCTGAAGCTTGCGAAAACAATCGACGCGAGGAAGGTCGTCATCCATAGCGCTGGCGGCTATGACAAGCTCAAGGTCGAAAAGGCCGAACTGCCCGCCGTAGGACCTGATGAAGTGCTGCTCGAAGTTCGTGCTGCGGGAGTCAACTTCGCCGACACGACGGTTCGACTCGGGCTCTACGCTTCCGCCAAAGAGCTTGTCGGGTGGCCTATCACACCGGGCTTTGAAGTCGCTGGCGTTGTCCATTCGATAGGCAGTGAAGTTGACGACATTGAGGTCGGGGATCGCGTCATGGCCCTCACCCTATTCGGCGGCTACGCGTCACACGTCGTCGTCCCTCGCAAGCAGGTCTTTCATCTTCCGAAAGCACTCTCGTTCGAACAGGGCGCTGCAATTCCCGCCGTCTTCCTCACCGCGTGGTTCGCAATCCTTGAACTCGCGCATCCACGCCCGGGTGCGACGGCGCTCGTGCACTCGGCGGCGGGCGGCGTCGGTAGCAGTCTGGTGCAGGTGTTGAAGCTCCGCGGCGTAAACGTCGTTGGCGTCGTCGGTTCTGCGCACAAGGTAGAAGCTGTTGCCGCCTTGGGCGCAAATCACGTTATCGACAAGTCGACCCAGGATCTGTGGGCCGAGGCTAAGCGCATCGCACCGGCTGGCTTCGACCTCATTCTCGACGCGAACGGAGTTGAAACGCTCAAGCAGAGTTACCAACACCTGCGTCCCGCCGGAAAGCTCGTGGTCTATGGGTTTCACTCAATGATGAACAAGGGCGGTAGCAGCGGCGGAGCCAACTGGTTCAAGCTCATTTCTGGCTTCTTGCGAACACCGCGGTTCAACCCGCTCGACATGACCAACGCGAGCAAAAGCGTCCTCGCCTTCAATTTGAGCTACCTCTACGATCGCTTCGACGTGCTTGAAGAGGGCATGCGAGACCTCTCTCTGTGGTTGCAAGCCGGAAAGATCATTCCGCCTACTGTAACCTCGTACCCGCTCGAACGTGCCGGCGACGCCCATCGCGACATCGAAAGCGGCAAGACAATTGGCAAGCTCGTTCTCACGATGTGAGACCGCGTGTATGACTAGTCCTCGCGCATGATGCGCGATCGCATACGGTCGGAGGAACTAGCTGCGTGAAAACCTTTGTCACGTTCGGTAAGAGCGAAACATCCGTCGAAGTCGAGATCGACGCCAGAGGGCGTGTTTTGGTGGGCGGCGTAGAAAAGAACGTGCAATGGATCGCAACGGGCGACGGCGTGAACTTGGTTGTTGATGGGCGAGTCGTCGATGCGAAAGTCAGTTGCACGTCAAGGGGCGGAGAGGGTATTGCGGTCGGCTCTCGCAGCCTTCGCACCACCGCGCGCATCGAGAACGAACGCGAACGCGCCGTCAGCAGCGGCGCAAGGCGCACCTCTGCAAGTGACAAAATCGTTCGTTCGCCAATGCCGGGTCGTATCGTTCGACTCAGCGTGACTGAGGGTGCACACGTGATCGCGGGTGGTGCTATCGCCGTCGTCGAGGCGATGAAGATGGAGAACGAGGTTGCCACCAAGGGTGCTGGCATCGTCAAGAAAGTTCACGTTCAAGTGGGCGACACCGTCCTCGGCAACGCGCCGCTTGTAACGCTCGCATAAGGCAGCCACGCACTGCGTGCGTGCCATAACCGCGGGAACAAGCTACAACCGCGCTCGATGGCGCCGCCGCGACGTTCGCTCGCCCAAGACATTTGGAATATTCCGAACCTTCTCACGATGGCGCGCATCGTGATGATTCCGTTTTTCCTCGTATTCTTAGAGCGCGCGACCCCCATCGCGAACTTTTGGGCCGCTATCATCTACACGCTGGCAGCCCTCACCGACCTCGTGGACGGCTTCCTGGCGCGAAAGCTGAATGTTGTCAGCGTCCTCGGAAAGTTCCTTGACCCTCTCGCCGACAAGCTCATCGTGATGGCCGGGCTCGTTTGGATGGTCCCCATGGGACGCGTTCCAGCCTGGGTCGTAGTCTTCCTTCTCGCACGCGAAATTGGCGTAACCGGTCTTCGAAGCGTGGCCGCGAGTGAGGGCGTTGTCATTGCTGCAGGCAACGAAGGCAAGGTCAAAACTGCACTTCAGATGATCGGTATCATCTGCCTCGTCATTGGCTACCCTTACCGCTTGTCGTACGGCATCGTCGATCTCGGCATTGTCGATCTCACCAAGGTGGGCCGAGCACTCGTCTACGTCAGCCTCGCTTTCTCAATGGCGAGCGCCGCACAATACCTCAGCATGTTCGGCGAAGCCGTCGACGCGAAAACGAAGAAGACGCAAAACTAAGGACTCCCAAAGGACGCTATTACGAAGGTCCTTGTGCACACGTCCTCGTGCGCGGTACGAGTAACCTCGTGAGCTTTTCAATGACCCTTCCACCAAAGAGACGCGCCACCCTGATTCTGGCCGCGACCCTACTGGCCGCCGGTTGCATCAATTCCCGCGAAGGCGAGCGATGCGACACGAATGCTGGCAATCGCGGCAACGACGACTGCGCCTCGGGTCTCATATGCAAGCCAACCGGTAACTCCGCCCGCTGCTGTCCCGAAGCGGGCGTCGCCACCGATCCCTCCTGCACGTCGACGCAGTCGTCATTCATCGGCGACGCAGGTGTGACCGCGCCATTCGATAGCGGGCTAAGCGAGGCCGCAGTGCCAGCGGACGCAGCGGGGCAGTAGCGTGCCGACGGGAGCTGCGGTCGAAGCGCTCTGGCTCGTTGGCGCGGTGTCTTTGCCGATCCTCATCGTCGCGGCCGTCGTGGGGCTCATCGTGGCTGCGTTGCAAGCGGCAACGCAAATACAAGATCCGACGGTCGCCCACTTGCCGCGACTCATTGTGGTTGTCGTAGCACTCGCCGCCTTGGGCCCGTGGATGGCCACGGAGATCGCCCGCTTCGGAGAACGTTGCATCGTTGAGTCAGCGCGAGTGCGGTAACTCGACCCTCGTGAACGAAGGGCCCTTCGAGAGACGAAAACGTCAACTGCCAAGAGGACTCCTCGTCAGATGGTCAAGTGTCGGAACAAATGGCTTGTAGAGCGCGCGTCCATCACCTCTAAGGTCCGCGCGTTCTTTTCGGAACGTGATTTTCTCGAGGTTGAAACGCCTCTCTTGGTTCCATCACCTGGGCTCGACGTACACCTCAACGCCTTCGAGCTCGCAAGCGACCAGGCCGCGCGTTACCTAAGCACATCGCCCGAGTATCAAATGAAGCGTCTGCTCGCCGAAGGATACGAGCGCATCGTCCAAGTGTGTAAGTGCTTCAGGCAAGGTGAACGCGGCGGCCGTCACAACCCGGAATTCACAATGGTCGAATGGTACCGATCACAGAGCGGCGTCGAGTCCGTCATCGCCGACACTGAGGTATTGGTAAGAACGTTGACGAATGGTCGAGTTCACATTTTGGACGATGATCTCGTGGTGGACACCGCCTCGCCATTCTTGCGCATGACGGTCGCGACTGCCTTCTCTCGATATGCAGCCACAGTTGAAGACGAGATGCTTCGACTCGCCGAACACGACGAGGACCGCTACTTTCGGTTGTTCGTCGAAAACGTCGAGCCTGCGCTCGAGCGCTTCACCCAACCCGTATTTTTGACAGACTACCCAAAGACCCAGGCTTCCCTCGCTCGCGAAAAGCCAACGGACGATCGCTACGCCGAGCGGTTCGAGCTCTATCTTGGAGGCGTTGAGCTGTGCAACGGCTTCGGCGAGCTCACCGACGCAAGTGAGCAACGAAAGCGGCTTGTGCGCGATCAGCAAACGCGACGGTCAAGCGGCTTACCCGTCTACCCGATTGACGAACGGTTTCTTTCTTCGGTCGCCGCCCTGCCACCTTGCGCGGGAAATGCGCTCGGGCTCGATCGATTGGTCGCACTTGCATGCGGAACGCGTGAAATCGCTAGGGTTTTGGCCTTCTCGATCGACGAGCTGTAAAAGCTCCTCCGAGTCCCTTGCAAATTATGCATTGAGTGCCATAACGTCCTGGGCACACGATGAAGGACCGATTTCAAATTGTAGCCGCGTACGTTCTCTATCCGTTGCTCATGGCGCTTGTAGTCATCAGCGCTTGGGCTGCTCGTGCGCTGGGCCTAAAGCCCGCATTAGCCGTAGTGCTTTGCACAATCGCAACGGGATTGGTCGTGGTCGGGCTCGAGCGCGTGTTGCCATTTCGCAAAGACTGGGGCGTGACGGCGGAGAACCTGAAAGCCGATTTGCTTCACGGCATCGTATCGAACGGCCTCCCGTCGATCGTCCTCGAAGGACTTCTCAAGGCGTCACTGCTCTCGCTCGCACTCAACTTGCGAACGCAAAGAGGCATCGACCTCTGGCCCGACGGGTGGCCGCTTTGGACGCAAGTCTTGCTCGCGCTCTTCGCGGCCGAGGTTGGCTTCTACACGTTGCACCGCCTCTTTCACGAAAGCGGCCTCGAAGCGCTTTGGCGCCTCCACGCAACCCATCACAGCACCACGCGCATGTACTTTCTCGCCGGGTCGCGCACGCACCCTTTGCAGGTAATGTTCAGCTTTGGCGTCACGGTCGCAATCCTGTGGGGCCTTGGTGCGCCAGACGAAGTCATCTTTTGGAAAACGGTCATTCACACAACCAACGGCATCCTCCAGCATTGCAACGTCGATCTTCGTCTCGGCTTTCTCAACTGGCTGATCGCAGGGCCTGAGCTCCATCGTTGGCACCACTCGATCGAGGCCAACGAGTCGAACCACAACTACGGCAACAACCTCATCGTGCTCGACGTCATCCTCGGCACTCGCTACCTGCCGAAGGCAGCACCCGATCGTTGCGGGCTACCAGAGGGTACCGACTACGACAACAATTTCCTCGGACATCTGCGTTTGCCATTTCAAACGAAGTCGAAGGCCGAAAATCCGGAAGGACCCGTCGTCTCATGAGCGCAGCGACGACACCCGCCAGCACGCTCCGCTTCGCCGCTGCGTCGACCTTTCTCGTCGCGACGCTCGACCTCTTGCAGCCTCTGCTATTGCCGTGGCGACCCAAATTTTTCGCAGCGATCGCGGGGGCGATTCTCTACTTCTTGCTGTCACTCGCGATCGGCATACGTGGCCATCGCATCGCACTTGGCATCGCCGCGTTGATGCCCATCATTCCGCTCTCTGCCATCGTGGGCAGACTCGTTGGCCTTCCGTTGCCGTTCGACTTGGCGTCGATCGGCGTCTTTGTGGTTCAGCTCGCAGCGGCCGGGTTTGCTTCCCTTTCGCTCAGGCGTTAGCGGTAGCGCGCCGATGCCGCGCCCTTTCGTCACGCTCGAATCCGTTGCCACACCTGTTGGCCCGCTTGAGTTGCGTAGACGGGGCGACCACGACTTTCTCATTTGCATCAAAGGCCGCGTGCTCATGACGAGCGTCGCTCACCGCTCGGAGGATGCGCTCGCACACTTTGCTTGCGAGGGGCTGAAAGATCGCCGCAACGCACGCGTCCTCATCGGAGGCCTCGGCATGGGCTTCACCCTGCGCGCCGCGCTCGATGCACTTGGCGACGACGCAAATGTAACCGTTGCAGAGCTCAATGCGGTGGTCGCAAGATGGTGTGCGGGCCCCATTGCCGCACTCACCAACAACGCAGCCAGTGATGCGCGCGTCTCCGTCGTTATCGACAACGTGGCCCGCGTTATTGCGGGCGCAAGGCCAGCAACGTTCGATGCGATCGCCATCGACCTCTACGAAGGGCCTCATACGACGGTGAGGCCTTCCGACGAATTGTACGGCGCATCAGCGTCTGCCAAAGTGATGCGCGCCCTCAAACCTGGCGGAACGTACGCGGTCTGGTGCGAGCAAAAGTCGGTCGGATTCGAGCAGTCACTACGAAGCGCCGGCTTTCAACACACGCTCGTTCGGGCGGGTTTCGGAGCTCGCGTTCACTTCGTCTACCTGGCGAAGCGAAAGTCAAAGTAGTTTACCGGACGTCGATGAGCCAAACGACGGAATTCAAGGGCGGCAAGCGCAAAGCCGCGATCGGCTTCATTTGGGCAACCGCCCTCATGGACGTGATCTCCCTGGGCATCATGATTCCGGTGCTGCCCAATCTGGTGCGCCAGTTTGTCGACGGCAGCTACACCACCGCTTCGCACTACACAGGTATCTTCGGCACTGCGTGGGCGCTCATGCAGTTTGTCTGTTCGCCGATCATTGGGCTCATGTCCGATCGCTTCGGCCGAAGGCCCGTGCTTCTCATTTCCATCGCGGGTCTTGGCGTCGACTTCGTCTTCATGGCGCTTGCACCGACACTTGCGCTGCTATTTATCGGCCGACTTATCAACGGCGTCACTGCGGCGAGTTTCTCGACAGCCAGCGCCTATGTCGCCGACATCACGGAGCCCAAAGATCGCGCGCGCGCATTCGGCATGATGGGCGCTGCATGGGGATTTGGATTCGTGATCGGCCCCGTCATCGGAGGAACGCTCGGCGACATCAACCTACGTTTGCCTTTCTATGTCGCGGCCGCCATGGCACTCGTCAATTGGCTTTACGGTTGCTTCGTTCTACCGGAATCGCTTCCAAAAGAGCGACGCGCGAAAGAGTTCGACTGGAGGAAGGCAAATCCTCTGGGTTCGCTCCAGCTCCTAAGCTCCGCTCCAGGCCTCGTGCGGCTCGCGATCGTCAACTTTCTTTTCCACCTCGCGCACAACATTTTGCCAGCGCTTTTCGTGCTTTACACCGGCTATCGGTACAACTGGGGGCCCCGCGAGGTCGGGCTCATGCTCATGGCCACAGGCGTCGGGAACATCTTTGTGCAAGCACTGCTCGTACGACGCGTCGTCAAGAAAATTGGCGAACGTGGAGCGCTGCTCTCCGGGCTCGCGATGGGTGCGATTGGCTTCGCCATTTATGGACTCGCAGCGACTCCAGCGGCCTACTTCTGCGGCATGCCCGTCTTCGCGCTCATGGGCCTCGCGCAGCCAGGACTTCAGGGCCTCATGAGCCAGCGCGTTGGCCCTTCGCAGCAAGGACAGCTGCAGGGCGCGAACGCGAGCATCATGGGACTCACCGGGATGATCGGTCCGACGCTCTTCACGAGCACCTTCGCTTGGGCAGTCGCCCACAACGATTCGCTGCACATGCCAGGTCTGCCGGTCCTCATTGCTTCCGCACTTCTCGTCGCAGGGCTCACGATTGCGGTCGGAGTGACACCCAGAGAGTCATCTTCATAGCGTGCGTGGTGGTCACTCGTCGGGATCGGTTTCGTCGATCGTCGGAGCGACGACGACGCCGCCGTTTTCGACAAGCACCTTGAGCGAGAATAGCGACGTCCTGCCGTCTCCGTCGAGATCGCCCCGCGCGATGACTTCAGCAGACTGACCATCGGCTGCCGCACGAACCTCATACTGGTAGTATTGAGGAACGTTCATCTCGAACTTGATTGCCTTCCATGGCGCCCAGTCAGACGGTGCGGAAAGGTACTTCCTGCCGTGCTGCACGTCCGCGGGAACGGGTGGAAATGATCGAAGTGTGATCACCTTCGTCGTCCCGCCTTCGCTCGCGTGCTCCTGTTCACTCTCTCGCGCAATGTTCCGCGCGATAATGCCAACCGCATTGCGCGCTTCAGCCGTCTTTGCCGCGGCGAGGTAGCGGGTCACGCCGACGATCGCAAGCGAGAAAAGAACGCCGCCAATCACAACGACAGCTCCAAGGACCGCAGCGACGATGAGGACGATGACGAGGGCAGGGGTTTTGCTCTTGGGGGGAGTGCGATTCATCGTGCGCCACGCTAACACGGGCGAGCTCACCGGTTAGGCGCCACTCAAACCGGCATGATGCCCCGCTTGCGCTGCGGTCGCTCCACTTGCTTGTGCTTTGAAAGTTCAAGACCCCACGCGATCACGCGCCTTGTGTCCCGGGGATCGATAATGTCATCGATGAGCCCCCAGCCTGCGACCTTGCGGATGTCGATGTTCTCTTGAATCTTGTCGATGATCATCTTGCGCACTTCAGGCGGCGGCTCAACGCCACCGAAGAGCTTGCGTGCGGCAATACCGACCATGCCTTCGGCCCCCATCACGGAGATCTCACCGGTGGGCCACGACACGAGCAAGTCCGGATCAAACGCGCGGCCGCACATGACATAGTAACCGGCGCCGTACGCTTTTCGGACGACCACGGTGATCTTTGGCACCGTCGCCGCACTCATTGCGTGAAGCATTTTTGCGCCGTGGCGAATGATCCCTGCGTGTTCAACTTTGGATCCAACCATGAAGCCGGGTACGTCTTGTAAGAAGAGGAGCGGGATGTTGAACGCATCGCAAATTTGAATGAATCGCGCTGCCTTGTCAGCCGAGTCCACGTCAAGAATACCGCCGAGGTAGTTCGGCTGGTTGGCAACGATGCCAACGCTTCGACCGCCGACGCGTGCAAGACAAGTGATGACGCTGCGCGCCCACCTCGGCTTGAGATCGAGAATGTCGCCGTGATCGACGATCGCGCGAATCAACTTGTACATGTCGTACGGCTTGCGATTCGACTCTGGCAGGAGGTCGAGCAAAAACTCTTCGCGTCGCTCGACGGGGTCTGTCACTGGCAAGACCGGCGCTTCCTCTTCGCAATGCGACGGAAAGAACGAAAGGTATTTCTTCATCGCGGCGATGCAGTCGGCATCGCTCGCGAACTCGCCGTCGCCGACGCCGCTCACCTCAGAGTGCACCTTCGAACCGCCGAGGTCCTGCTCACCGATCTCTTGCCCTGTAACGGCCTTGACCAAAGCAGGCCCCGCAAGCGCGAGGCTACCGATGCCTTTGACCATCGGAACGTAGTCCGCGAGCCCAGGAATATACGCTGTCCCTGCGGCTCCTGGACCGACCATCGCGGCGACTTGCGGCACGACACCGCTCATGTGCACCTGCTCTCGAAACAAGTGACCCGACCCTGCGAAAAGCGAGAGCATGTCGGGATGACTCGATCCTGGGTCGATGCGCGCGCCGCCCGAATCGATGAACCACACGACCGGCCAGCGACCGCGAAGAGACATCTGACGGAGGCGCGTCACCTTCTCCTCGCCTGTGTAGCCGATCGAGCCACCCTTGACCGTGAAGTCGTACGCCGCAGCGCAGACCATGCGACCGTCAACCTTGCCAAAACAAGTGACGACCGCGTCGGCTTCCGGTTTGTCCTTGCCATCGGGTCCAGCAGCGAGCCCCATTTGCGTGCCGTGGATCCCGATCTCAAAGAACACACCGTCGTCGAAGAACGCCCTCAGCCGCTCGCGGGCCGTCATCTTGCCGCGCGCGTGTTGCTTTTCAATCTTGTCCGCGCCGCCCATCCCGTGGATGCGCGTCCGTTCACTCTCCAACGCGGCGACAAGTTCTCGCATGTTCATCCGAAGACTCCGATCGTCAACTTACTTACCAGTCCACATGGGCTTGCGTTTCTCAAGAAACGCCGTCAGTCCTTCGCGCGCATCGTCGGTCGAAAGACACTCGGCGAGCCGATCGCGCAAGAGCGGCAATGCGCTCTCCAAATCGAGGTCGTCCTGCGCACCAAAGGCACGAAGACCGAGTCGAATCGTCATCGGGCTCTTCGAAAGGAGCCCATCGGCGAGCGCTTTCACGGCGGCGTCGAGCTCTGAAGGCACGACCACCTGCGACACCAGACCCAATTCTCTTCCAACGCCCGAGGAGAACTTCTCGCCAAGCAGCATCATCTGCAAAAGGCGCCGGCGAGGAACGTACCTCGCGAGCACGGCCATGATCATCATCGGAAAGAGACCGACGTCGATCTCTGGCGTGCCGAGCACGGCGTCGTCTGCCGCAACAGCGAAGTGACTCGCGGCCACCATGCCGAGGCCACCGCCCATCGCTAACCCGTTCACGCGCGCAATGATCGGTTTGTCGGCGCGCACCATCGCAAGCAACAAGTCTGAATAGTCCCCCTTGTGCGGAAGACGCTCTCCCGTTGCGCCGCCCGCCATTTCGGCAAAGTCACCACCCGCACAGAACGCCTTGCCTGACCCTGTCAACACGATTGCGCGAACCTCGTCGGCATCGTGCGCGTCAGCGAACGCCCAAAGGAGCTCGTTCGTCATCGTCGGCCCGATCGCGTTGCGCCGTTCGGGATAGTTCAACGTCACTCTCTCGATGCCATTCTCACGCTCAACGAGAATCTTCTTGTAGGCGCGAGTCATCGCGCAGGACCGAGCGAGAGGATCTCGCGCGCCTGCTCGACCGTGGCCACTTTGCGGCCGACGTCACGCGCCATGCGTGCCGCAACTTCGATGAGGTCGCCGTTCGACCGCGCCATCTCGCCGTTCGGAAGGTACAAATTGTCTTCGAGGCCAGCACGAATATTGCCGCCGAGCACCAATCCGGTCGCGATCATTCGCCACCCGCATTTGCTGATGCCGATGACTTCCCACTCGCTGCCCGCAGGCATGATCTTCGTCTGCAGTTGAAGGCTCTCGACGGTTGCCGGAATGCCGCCAAGAACGTTAACGATGAACGAAAATTGAAGCGGCGCTTTCAAGATGCCCATGTCGAGCAGCGGCCAAATGCCATGGGTATGCCCCGTGTCGAAACACTCGAGCTCGGGCTTTACGCCGGCCTCATTCATGGCCTTGAGCATCGTCATGATTTTTCCGTAGGTGTTCGAAAAGACCATGTCGAAAACGAACTCTTTGCGCTTCTCCGAGTACTTCGAATAGTTCATCGTGCCCATATTGAGGGCGCCGATCTCGGGCTTGCTCTCACGCAAATAGGTGCACTGATCCGCCACATCGTCGAGAATTGTGCCCGTCGAGAAATTGAGAATGATTGGGCAGCGTTTGCGAATCTCGGCCTTGATTTGCGCAAACACTGCTGGGCTAAACGTCGGAGACCCGTCGTCGTTGCGGGCGTGAATGTGCACGACCGATGCGCCAGCGTCGTACGCACGTTTTGCCTCATCCGCGATCTCAGCGGGCGTGTAGGGAATGCCGGGGCACTGCTTGCGATTGGCAAGCACTCCTGTGAGCGCGCAAGTGATCACGCATAAATCGGGATCGCGGGTCGTCATGTTTCTTTCCTTCCTTCGTGAACCATCATCTGTACGCGCTTGGCGAGCTTCGTGAGAATCGACAAAAGGTCTCGCTGCTCCTTGGTGGAGAGCTCATCGAGCGCGGTCCGCAGCATCTCCATCGGCTCAACGCTAACCTCACGCGCGAGCGTTTCGCCTTTCTTCGTAAGGCTGATGAGCACCACGCGACGGTCTTCGGTCGACCGCAAACGATCGACGAGACCTTCGCGCTCCATGCGATCGATGATGCCAGTGACCGTACTGTTTTGTGCGCGAATGCGCTCTGAGAGCTCGCTCAACGAGAGGTCGCCAATTTGCTCAAGTATCTTGACAACAGTCAGCTGCGGACCCGTGAGGCTCGCGCGCCTTGCGACCTCCTTCGTGATGCGCCGGCTCTCGGTATAGAGGTAGATGATCGCTTCGAGAATCGAATCGACCTCGGCTTTGACTTCGGGTGATAAGGGCTCTGGACGCGACGGCTTCTGCAACGGGCACCTGCAATCGAATGTTTCGCGTGCGAAATATCGTTGTAGAAAATATTCTCGTCAAGGGCTGAGCTATCATCGCCCGAATGGTTGGTCCAAAGAACGAGCCAACGACGCGATCGCGCCTTGCGCAGTTCTTCGCACTCGACTTGCTCGACAACCGGTTCCCTGCGCTGCACGGCCTTCGCGTCCTCGCGATCATTACGGTTGTGCAGTTTCACTTGACGTGGATCTACGGCGGCGAAGAGAAGATCCCGATCGACGTCGATTTCATGAAGGGCGCGCTCACGATCTTCTTTGGCATGGACCTCTTCTTCATGCTGAGCGGTTTCCTCATCGGATCGATTCTTCTGCGCTCGCTTCAGGTTCAGGGGTCTCAACAGGTCGGACGCTTCTACTTGCGGCGCGCGTTTCGCACCTTCCCGCCTTACTACATCGTACTCACGCTTCTCGCTGTCACCACAGCCCTCACGCAAGCGCAGAAGCACCATCTTCCTTACGAATATTTGTACGGAACGAATTTTCTGTGGATCCTCGACAGCCGTGATGTCGTCATGGGTTGGGGCTGGTCGCTCGGCCTCGAAGAACAGTTCTACCTGACGGTACCGTTGCTGTTTTTTTTGCTCTACCGAATGCGAACGCCGCGCGCCCGGTTCGCGTTGCTTGTCACCCTTTGGGTTTCAGGATTGCTCGTTCGATTGAGCATCCATCTGCGCCACCTGCACTGGTCCGACGACGACTTTCGTCGAGCGATCTACTTTCGCACGTACACGCGCTACGACACCTTGGTAGCAGGCATCTTGCTCGCGTTTGTGCACCAAGAATGGCAGAAGCCTCTGACGCGCTGGCTGAAGGATCCGTTCCATCGCGCTCTTTTGGCGGTGCCTTCTCTCGGCTGCCTCTGGCTTCTGATGCGTCCGCTTCTCTTTGGCAAGGAGCACGAACGGCTGATGCAAATCTTGTCCTGGGGCACGCTCACAACCTTAATGTACTTTGGCTGGTTACTTTTGCTGCTCTACACCGACAGCTGGATCACGCGCTTGCTGTCGCATCCTACGTTTCGCAAGATCGCGACGCTTGGGTACGGCGTGTACTTGGTCCATATCCCCGTGCTCAATCGGGTGCTCGTCCCTGCTGCGTGGGCACTTTCGCGACGTCACGTACCGATGGTGATCATTTGGCCCCTGTCGCTCGTCGCGTTGATGACACTCTCGCTCGCCGTCGCATACGTGTTGCACTTGCTCATCGAGAAGCCATCGATGTGGGTTCGGCAGAAGTTGGCCTCTTAGGGCTCGCTCTCTTGCCCGAGCGCGCGACGGATCGCCTCCGCGTCCGCCTGATCCTTGAGGCGCCCTTTCTCTTTCATGCGCAGGAGCCCGGGAAGCGAGAGGACCTGGATGCCGTCAATTCGCGTTCGGTACGGAAGCAACTCGCTCCATGAGAACCCTGACGCCGAGTTCATCACGTCGACTGTGAATTCATCGTTGATGCGAATCGCGTACGGCTCACTATGCAACGTCTCGTCGCCAACGAGCTCTCTCGCGGCACCATCTGGAAGCTGAGAGAGTGCACGCACCCAACGTCGTGCATTTTCGGCCGTCGGTTCCACGAGAATGTCCACATCCTCCGTAAGGCGCACGATGCCCTGAAGTGCCAACGCATAACCGCCGATGAGCGCGTACTCGACGCCCTCTTGGTCAAGCAACGAAACTACTCGGAGGACGTCCTGATACGTCGCTGCACGCGTTCGCTCATCCATTGATCCCAGTCTCGATTCGCCTCTTCGGCATTCTTATACCGGAATACGCCCTTCTTCGCGCCTCCGCCAAACTTGAGAACAAGCGAGTCGAGACCGTCGCGGTCTCCAGTGCTCTCTCTACGTTTACCGACGATCCTGGTGTGCATGCGAGACCGTAGGAGTCTGCCATTGTTTCGAACATCCGCAAGGGTTGGAAACCTCCGCACACCTACGGACCCGCTGACCACGGCTCGAGCGGCATGCCGAACCCAGGTTCCGGCAAGGTCACATCTCGAAAACCGTCGAAGCGTTCGCTCAAGAACCGAAGCGCGCGATCGTCAAGATTCCGATCGAACGCAAACAGCACGTCGCTTGGGGCACCGCCATCACCGATTTTGACAACCGTCGCGCGTATGCCCTGCGCCGTCAGCGTATCGTTCGGCTTCATAGGCTCGGCGTCCGATCGAAAGAGATTCGCGTCACCGGTTGGATAGAGCGTCCGTCCCGTTGGCAGAATCACCTCAATCGTGCGCGGATCTTTGCGGAGCACAAGCACGTGACCCGTTTGCGCGAGGATGGCCCAATGCGCGACCGGCGTCGCTTTGCGATCGAGCGAAAATGGTCCAAAGAACATGCCTCCAAGCCCACGGATCACGACGAGGTCGGCCTTGGCAAAATCGTCAACCGTCTTGCCAAGACGTGCCGCTTCAATGGCAAACGCACTTGACGTCTTTCGCAGCTGCTCACAGGTGAGCCACGCGCTTGTAGGACCGTAAATGAAGTGAACGAATGCGAGGCCCGTCGCGACGAGCCCGGTAAGGTCAGCGACCTTCGCTTCGCTCCTAAACCACGCGTGGTCCACGACCAACGCCACGATCGCTGACATGCCAATCGAATTTACGCCCAGGAGTCGCGGAGTCGGCGAGACCGCAAGCACGGGGAGCAAAGCGAGGACCGAACCCGCAAGAAGTGCTATCGCGTCGCGGCGCACCGAGTCGTCAAGCGAACTAATCACTCGCCACGCCACCGGAAACACAAAGACGAGCCCCCCGATGGCACCCAGGAAGGCCCATCGCGACTGAGTTTCGGGCCACGTATGCGCATCAACGCTGAACCAACCATCCACGAATAGCGTCAACATTCTTGACGGCATCGTCTGCAAAAAGACGAGCGGCGCGTGTAGCGGATCGGAATAGAAGCTCGTCCCACGTGTGCCATAGTCAAGGCGCGATCGAATCACGAGATAGGTAACTGATGTCGCTACGAATGGGGCGAGCCCCAAGAGGCGCCGAGGAAGCGCCTCGCGCGAGCGCGTCAATTCCCACGCAACGACGTATCCACCAAACGAGAGCGCGTACTCACCGCTCAAGAGCGCGAGCGCGAAGAGCATCGTCGAAAGGATCGCAACGGTCACGCTTCGGTTGCCTCGCCACTGCACATAGGCGTCGAACGCGAACGCACCCAAGGCGAGCGATACAAGGGCCTCCCGATTTGCGACCCAAGCGAGCGGCGTCGCGTGCCACTGCCCCAGCGCAAACACCGTGACGGCCAGGAGCGTCGCACGCACCGACAGAACGCGACCGAGCAGCCTTCGAACCGCCACGACCCCGAGCGCCCACCACGCGAGGCTATGCAAGTGAAGGAGCGCCGCGCTGTTCGAAAACGCCTTGTGGTCCGCCCACATGAGCACGCTCGAAAGCGGCCGAAAGAACCGAATGGTGAGTTGCGGACTCGACCACCAGGGAATCACACCGCGCTCGCGAAGGACGTTGCGATCGGAATCGCTCACAAAATTGTAGAGGTCGAACGGGCTCCGCTTCGCCGGATAGGTGCCCTCGATCATCGCGACATGGAGGTAGTCGTCAAACATCAACGGCGACCGCATGGCGGGCAAAAATGTCAGGACGCCAAGCGAGAGCACGATCGCGAGCCAAATCGAGGCATTGCGTGGGGAGGGCTGGGCGCGAATAGTCATGCGATTCGCAGACACTTACGCATTGGGACGCAATCGTTACATCAAATTGGCGGCATCGTCATTGCGCGAATCATGGTTCCACGGTAGTTCCCCCCCGTGCGAATGACTAACTCACACCTCGTTGCCCTTTCGGTTGTTGCCTTTTTCGGATGCGCCTCTGACGCACTCGTGGACGGCGATGCAGGCTCCTCTTCGACCTTGGACGGGAGCACCACCAAAGACGGTGGTGGTGGCGACACGGGCGCTGCAAACAAGGACGCCAACACCCAGGACGTCGCCAAAGTGTGCGTCGACAAGTGCACGACGAACACCGATTGCATGAACAGCTGCCCAGCAACCGCCGGCGCAGAACACTGTTGCGATCAAGGTTCGGGCAAGTGCTACGCGTTTACCGGTTCTGCCTGCCCAGCCGACCCGACGCCCGTCGATGACGGTGGGGCGCCGCCTTATTGAGTCGGGGATCGCGGGGGCGCTTGGAAGTGCCGGACGTTACCACCCATTTATCGCTTCGCGGCTGATGCTGCGTCGTGCCGGACGTTTCGCTTGGTGCAGCGTCGTGCCGGACGTTTCGCTTGATGCAGCGTCGTGCCGGACGTTTCGC
>JAHFDY010000138.1 GCA_023248735.1 Myxococcales bacterium | reverse complement strand
GAGATCGGCCTTCGCGCGTTCAAGCAAGAGTCCTCGATCTTGCGCTTCGACAATTTCCTTGTCTTTGCGAGAGAGAGACTCGCGCAGTGAGAGGATCTCCTTGTCCTTCTTGTTGAGCGCCTCACGGAGGTCCAAAAAATCGCGACTTGAAACGCCGGCGGCTTTGCCCCCACCGGTCGCCGTCTTGGTGCGCGCTTCTTCGAGTTCTCGCTCGAGTTCAACGGTCCTTGTCTTGAGCCTTGCGACCTCGGCGCTCTCATTTCCGGGCGGTGGCGTCGTTGGCGCTTGCGCGGGTTTGGGAGGACGCGTTGAAGCGCGTTTCGCAGGTTGCAACACGAGTTGACCGGCGGCGTCGGGCGATGCGAGTCGACTGAACGCCCGATCGGCCATGTCCTCGATGTCTTCGTCGACCTCCGAGCTCAGCTTCGAACGCTGGGGGTGGCCGAGCACCTCGTCGCGGTTGGCCACTTGGGTCATCCCACCCTCGTCGTCGTCCTGAGTGACCACGAGCTCGTCGACCACAACGTAGTCTTCGCTCGAGGGGCCGTCCGAGCCTCCGAACACGTTGAATCGCTCCAATCGTTGCAAGAGCGCGTCAAAGTGAATCGGCTTGCGGATGTAGTCGTCGGCGTGCGTGCGCAACTTCCGATGCTGGTCGAACGTTTCATCGCTCGACTCACTCGACAGCACCACCAACGGCACGTCCTTGAGCGCTGTCTCTTTTCGTAACTTGTTGCAGATCGAATACCCGTTGATGCGCGGCAATTCGATCGCGAGAAGTATCAAATCAGGTCGGTTGCCTAGCGCTGCTTGAACGCCTGCGTTGCCATCGTCGGTTACTTCGACGCTGCAACCGAGCTTCGACAGCTCCGCGCTTACTTCGTTTGCAAAGGTCGCATCGCTCTCGATCACGAGCACCCGGGTCGCCATAAACCCATCGTATCGTCCGTTGCCAAGAGTCCGGACGAAAAAGGTGAGGCGCGTGTCAGCCCGCGTGACTCTCGGGCTCAATCACTATAGCCACGAGCAGATGGTGGTTTGGCCCGAGCTCGCATTCGCTACACCGCGCAAGCTGCCCAGGGCGCGCGAGCTGCGTGGGCGCGTCGTCGTGCTCGATATTGCGTTCGCGTCGGAGGCGTCGAGCGGAGGGTTCTCGAAGATCACCAAGCCCCTCATCGACGGTCTAGGCGATCGCTTGGCCGCCTGGGTTGACCATCATGATCACGATTTGCACCCGAAATTTGCGGGTGACGCGCGATTCGTCCTTGCGACTAAGGCACAGCACGGCGCTTGCCCAGAGATGGTCACGCCGGAGCTCGTCTCTCGCATCGGAGCGATCGATACGATCGTATGCCACACCGACTTCGACGGCCTCTGCAGCGCTGCTAAATGGATCAATGGCGGATACGAACCATATCCTGGCAGCGACGATGACGCGCGCGCAATTGATACCCGCATGGGTACCCCAAGCACGATAGGACAGCGCTTCGATCGGGCGATCCGGGCCCGTCCGCGTGACGCGGCGCTCCTCGGCCTCATGGTGCGGCACCTCGCATCGAAGCTCGCCGATCCGTCGTTGTGGAAGGCGATTGATGACGCGGGCGCAGACCTTATCGTCCTTGAAGCGAGCGCTCGAGAGCTCGCGCGCGACTACCAAGTGGTCGTGGTCAAAGGCAAGCCATGGCAAACGATTGCGGTGCTCAAGTTGCCCCGCGGATCAAACTACGACCGCACCCTTCTGTTGCTTCTGGGCCAACAAAAAGCGGATATCGCCGTGCTCGTCGACCGGGACAACATGACGCTCGCAGCGCCATTTGACAGCAAGGTAAACTTTCTTGTCTTGTTGGCCATTTCGGGAGGAATGCCGACCTTGGTTTCGCTCCCCGCACATCGCCTTTCTGAAACTCTGATCACTCTCGGAGTCGAAAGCCCGCGAACTTTGGGGCTCGTCGACTGAAAGGGAAGTGCGCGCGCGTTCATGTGCCGTTGAAACCCGGATGTAAGTTGCTGAAAAGCCAAGACTTTTTCTAACAAAACATTGACCAATTGATTTTTTGCGTAGTAAGTCATCGACCCGCGTGAAGTAGGCGCCGAGTTGGCCCGGGCGAGTTCCGCCGCACCCTCTCGAATTGCAGTTGCTGTTGTAAACCTCATTTTTCTGGGGGAGGCATCGAGTCAATGGCAGCCAAGGCGTGGGGACAACCCAATCAGGCAAGTGGTTCGAGTCCGAGCGGGGACGAAATCGTCCTTCGCAACGACACGGTTTCATTGCGAATGTTTCTCAACCGGCGCGCGCGAACGATGCGCGTGGTTGATTTTCGCGCTGGGCCATCGCGTGCCAAGCGCGATGCCGTGATTCGTTTGGCCGAACGTGAAGGAATCGAGAAGATTTACACGCTGGTGGAGCGCGACGAGATCTCGACTTGGGTCAAGATGGGCTTCCGGCGCGAGGCAAGCGTGCCCGGCTTCTACAAGCGCACCGACGCGTTCCTCATCGGTCTCTCGATGAAAGAGCACGCGTCACGCTCTTCGCAGACGCGCATGAGTGTGCGGTCCGAGGAAGATGCAAGCGACGAAGATGAGGATGACGACGACGTTCTTCAAGTCGAAGACCCTGCGGTCCTCCTCGCCGAGAAGACGCTCATTGTGGCGAAGAAGTACGGCAAGCAGCTGCAATCTCGCTCGCTCCCCGCGATGAAAATCGTACCTGTGGATGCGGCGACCGCTCGCAAGTCCGTCCAATCCGCGCAGCGTTCAGGCCGCGCGCTCACCGGTTTTGAACCGTTCGGTCGCGATGCCGTTCGCGAGTACTTCGTGGGTTCGTCGAAGGGCGCGGCGGATGTCGTGCTTTCGCTCGAGGAGCAGCCTTGCTTTCAGTGCGTGTTCTTCGAACTCCTTCAGTCGCCCAAGGCGGAGCAAGACTGGATGGCAACCGCAGCGATGGTCAATGACGTTTGCGACAAGCTCACGGAGCAAGGTTACGTTGCGACGTTCGCGATCTCGCCAACGGACGATCCGTGGATGGCATCCGCGTTCGTATACGCGGGCTTCCGTCGAACTGGCATCTTGCGTGATCACATTCCGGTCGGTGACGGCCGGCGTGATGGTTACGTTTGGTCCCGCAAATTGGCGATTCCCGTTGACGAATAAGTAACCACGTTTAGTGGGGCGGGGGCATGCCATACATCGGGTGCACGTTCGTCTCGGGCGGTTGCAATACCGTGACGCCGCCGTCATGGGGTGTCTCTGGCACTGGAGGGGGCCCTCCGTACATCGGTGCGGACACAACTTCGCCCGCGTCCTGAGGTTGGGGTGGTGCTCCATAGGGCTGTGCAATCCCGACGGGGGGTGAACAGCCGGTGGCGGCCAAGGTCGCGCCTACGGCGATCCATGCCGTGCGGGTCACGCGTTTCATCGGCGCGAGCACAGGTGCCGCGCGTTCGCCCTGTGGGACGCCGCAGAACGGACATATGGACTCGTGATGTCGGATGTGACGCTCGCACGCGTTGCATGGCAGGAGGGCGATCATGATTGCCAGGATACGCTTGGCTCTCGAGAACGATCTGAATTTTTCCGCGCCGTACTTTTCCGATTCGGACGGCCGAGAGGATTGCGTCGAAACGATCGACTTGCGTCAGCGATCGAGTCGGTCGTGGAGCGCCATGCTCTTGCCATCTCCGGTGACGATGGCTTCGGCGAGCATCGACCCAGGCTTTGGATTCAGATCGCGCGCGGGTAGGCGCAAGATGTGACGAACCGTGGGCGCGATGTCGGCGAGGCGATGGGGCGCCGACGTCGTGATGATGCCCTCTTGTCGCGCTTGCCCGCCGAGGGCGATCACGAATGAGCGTGCGGATTCAGGATAGGCGCCTCCGTGGTTCCGAAAATCGTTGGCGCGTCCGTGATCAGCGGTGACCAAGACCGTCGTGCGTCTGCCCCACTCACCGCTTCGCTTGAGCGTGTTGCGCAACTCACCAAGGATGAGATCCGTCTGACGTAAGGCCTTAATGTAACCGCGATAGTCGCCTTTGTGCGCGTACTCGTCTGTGTCGCCGAGCGCGATGAACGTGAGCCGTGGTGCTCGGGCTTCGATGTAGGCCAAAGCGAGGCGAGCCGTGAGCACGTCGGTACGGTAGCCATCGAGGCCGGGGTACGAGTCTTTTGGCCTTCCCGTTTCCCATAGTCGAAGGAGCGCGGGTGTCTTCTTGAGCTCGGCCCAACCGTAGAGCGAATCAATCCCGGCCGAGACAACCATGGCATCGGGCGATTTCGCGACCGCGCGTCCAAGGATGGGCCACGAAGCGAACGCCGCCACCGCATCGCGCGCGCCCGCACGTTCGCGCGCTTCGTCGAGAATCGTCTTCTCGCGAACAGCGCCGCACTCGTTGTCCTGGCAGTCGGACTGGGCGTGTCCGGTGAGTATTTCGAGGTACCCGGGCAGTGACACGAAATTCGGTCCGCTGGCAAACACGCCGTGTGGGTCGGTTGGAGCGCCGAGAGCGGTTCCTTCGTCGCGCAACCAGGCGTGCAGCTCAGGCATGAGAAGCGCACCCGACGTGAAGCTCTCGAGGTCCGCGAATGCGCGTTGCGAGGCAATCACTGGATCGACGCCGTCGAAGACTTCTTGTACCCGCGCCCCGTCGATGACGACGAGGATGACGTTGTTCTTCTCGCGTCCTTCCCATTGCACACGAGTCGGTGCGCGCGAAACAAAGGTGCGCACCTCGCCCGAGAGAAGCGTGATGGACTCGTGATGCATCGGAATGCTCCACGCCGCGCCTGCAGCAGCGAGCGCGGTCACAACCGCCACCGCCGCTGTTTTTCGACCCCAAAGTGTGGTGGCTAAATGTGTCGTGTGGTGATCCCTTTTCATGGGTACCTCCGCCGGAACCAGTACCCACCGCCGCTCTATTCCTGGGAAGCGGACGAAGGGGCGGTACACTTCATTGTGAAGACAATGGTCGCGATTGCCAAATCCTGCGAGGAGACAGCGCTCGCAACTTAGAAGTCTGCACGCTCCTATCTGAACAGGTGCACAAGGCAGGATAGCGACGGCAGCGCAATCAATTCGTAACTTAGAGTGTCCATATTGTGACGAGGACCCGGAGCTCGGGGAGTCCGTCGCTCCACTCGCTTATGCAAATTGAACTTCTGGCTCGAGCCGGCCGTTTGTATCTGACACCCCAGGAAACCTCGCTCATGTTGCTGCGCACACTCCCCTACGCCACCGCCGGTCTCGTCGCGCTTTGTTCAATCCCCGCCAAAGCGACAGACTGGGTGGACCGTCCGATCACCAACGGCTCGATGCACGTCCAGGGAGACCTCGGATACGGCATCGGTTTCGGTGCGCGCCAAAGTGAACTCTCCGCGCCTCTTATGACTTCAGGCACAGAAAAAGGCAGCGGCTTTCATTTGGGCGCGCAGCTCGGATTGCCGCTTGGGTTCGAAATTGGCGCGCGCATGGGCTTCCGGATCGGCGATGCGGGCAAGATCACGCGGGGCGATGAGTTTGGTCGTGTGTATGATGCAAATACCTACAACGCCGGAAGTGATGGCGCGTCCAACCCCGAGTTCATGCTTCGTAGCTCAATCATCGCGACCAAAATCGTGGAGGTTGGCAGCGAAGCACGCTTCGTCATTCCGGCCGTGACAGGTTCGTCGTTTGGCATGACTGCCGGCTTTCCCCTCCGCATTCGCGCACCGGGGGTCTTGCGCTTCGACACAGGCTTCTATTTGCCGGCGGTCTTCAACGCGACCAGCGACTATGGGTTCAGCATCCCTTTGCAATTGTGGGTGCAGATCGCCAACTTCTACGTGGGCGCTCTTTCGGGGGTGAAGATCTACAGGCAACCCTTCGAGCGCGTGGACGTCGCAGCGGGCGTTGGAGCGGGCGTGACGCTTGCGGGCATCTTCGATGTTCGAATGCAAGTGCTCACGCAGCGAGTGAATGACGAGGATCGTCTGCGTGCGACCGGCCTAGGCCTGAACGTTGGCATCATGACCCCTTAGTGAAGTTGAACGAAGTTCGCGTGCTTGCAACTTGATTGAGTCGCGGGTCCGGTTCCTGCGATACTCGTTTGCTGACCCGGGCATTTCGCCCACTTTGGAGCGCAAGGATGGCCGAGCAGCAGCTCGTCATGTACGAGGAAGAGTTCGTGCAAATCCAGGCGGTGGTCGACCGCCTGCTGCGCGATGCCATGGCCAAAGTCGTCATGTTGGTGGACATGAACGGGCAGCTCATTGCGCAGAGCGGCGAGACTGATCATCTCGATGTCGTCGGACTTGCGGTCTTGACGGCCGGAAATGTTGCCGCAACCGGAGGCATCGCACGCATCTTGCGTGAGAACGGATTTGCGATTCAATTTCACGAGGGTGAGAAGGCCAACATCTACACGTTTCTGGTTTCGAATCGCCTCATTCTCGAGGTGGTCTTCGATGCCAGAACGTCTCCTGGACTCGTGCGGTTACGATTGAAGAAGGCCGGCGAAGCGCTTGCCGTCATTCTCGAAGCACTTTCTCGTAAGCAAAACCAACCTGGCTTCGACTTGCACTTCGAAGGCATCACCGACGAAGATATCGATAACCTGTTTAACGACTGAGGGACCGCGCGACCATGCCGCACATCAATGTAATGACGCGCGAAATTAGCTTCAAGGTTGTCTATTGCGGGCCTGGCCTGTGTGGGAAGACGACCAATTTGCGTTACATCCACGAGCACTGGAACGCAGGTCACAAGGGCAAGATGATCGAGCTCCCGACTGAGACCGAGCGCACGTTGTTCTTCGATTTCGCGCCGCTCGATTTCGGCGAGATCGGCGGTCTCAAGACAAGGTTCCAGCTCTTTACGGTTCCCGGCCAGGTGTTCTATCGCGAAACACGCCAGCTCGTCCTCAAGGGCGCTGACGGGATCGTGTTCGTTGCAGACTCGCAATACCCGCGCATGGACTCCAATGAGGAGGCGTATTACGAGCTCAAGGAGCACCTTCAAGGGCTCGGCCGCACGCTCGAAGATTTTCCGCTTGTCGTTCAATACAACAAGCGTGACCTGCCTGCCGTTGCGACGGTTGAAGAGTTGCGCGAACTCGTCAACAAGAGCGGCGTGCCTGATTTCGAGGCCGTCGCTTCGACGGGACAGAACGTGTTCGAAACGTTCAAGGCGCTCGTGAAGCTCGTGCTCGCGGAGCTGCGGAAGAAGAAGTAGCGCGTGACGGTGGTCGTGCGAAACGCAAGCGCGAAAGACGCAGTGGCGATGCATGCCGTGCGCACGCGGGTGAAGGAAAATGTACTTTCGCACCCCGACGCGATCGCGCTCGCTGACTACGAGCGCCTCACCGGGCAAGAGGGCGAGGGCGTGGTCTGCGAACACGACGGGGTGATCGTTGGGTTCGCGATCGCCGAAGTTGCGACCGCGAACGTGTGGGCTCTCTTTGTGGATCCCGCGCATGAACGCAAAGGAATCGGGCGCGCGCTGCAAGACGCGTTGTTCAAAGCGATGAAGCGACGCGGCTTAGCGTCCCTGTGGCTCACGACCGAACGCGGCACGCGCGCGGAGGGGTTTTATCGTGCGTCGGGTTGGGTGGAATGTGAGAACGCGAGTTCCGGTGACGCACGCTTCGAGCGTTCGATCGGATGATGTAAGGCACCTTACTACTTGCAGCTGGCGGGATCGAAGACCTCGCACTTCTTGGTCACCATATTGCACGCGGCGGGCGTGAGACACGTATTGCTCTCACTGCAGTCGTCGGGCTCTTTCGGCGTTGCTTTGCATTTGCCCGCCGTAGTGGCCGTCGCGCCGGCGCAGTAGGTTCCGCCCGTGCACGAGACGTACTTTCCGCTGACCACACCGCAGTCTTGGTTGAGCGATGCGAGCGTGAGCTTCGTGCACTTGTAGGTGACGAGATCGGCGTTGGGCGCGCACGTGAGGCCACTCATCACGTCGCATGCACCTCGGCTCGCGGTGCAATCTCCATTTTCGAGGAGCGGAAACGAGCACTTTCCGTTGACGCACGCCGTTCCCGATCCGCATAGGGTCTTCGAGCCATCGCACGATTCGCCCCCCTTGCCGAACGCCTTGCACTTGCTTCCATCGCAGTAGAGTCCAGGCTCACAGTTCGCCGCGGCGCAGTCGCCATCAAGGGCGACGGTTGCTTTGCACGTGCCGCAGGCCGCTGCGCCGGGCGCGTCCAAGAAGAGAAAGCGACAGGAGCCACTCTTACACTGAAAACCGGAACCGCACGCGGCTCCGTCCGCGAGCGTGCCTTTGAAGGCACACGCTTTGGATGCGCTGCTGCTCGAGCTGAGCACGTCGGTGCAGCTTGCGCTCTCGAATGCGCTGAGGCACGCGCTGAGCTCCGCACTCGTTACGCTTACGCCGGGCGCTTTGAGGCTGAGCTGCGTACTAATTGCGCCTCGCGTCTTGCATGTCGCGACGTCGCCGAAAGCGAGGCTGACAACGGTGGGAGCGCAGCTGTTCAACTTGTCGCACGCGGCGGTCGCAAAGTCGTTCGGTGCGGTCTCAACGGTGACCACCTTGCCGCTGCACGCGATCCAAAATCCGGCAACGGCCAACAAAGCGAATGAACGTTTCATGTCATATTCTCCAGTTTATGTGAACGACGGGTCGGGCACGCTTCGTGCCACGGTGATCGCAGCACGCACGGGTGATAGCTAGCGCGCTGTGACGTGAGGTTCACAGGGATCGCGACACTCCACGCGAGGCGACGGAGCATTTGTCTTGAGCACTCGCCCCGAGCGCGATCACTCTGCGCGTCTCGCTCGCGGTGCTTTCGGGAGTGCCGCAAAGGTCGCTGCGTCGTGCGACGGTACCAAGGTTTGCGTCTTTGCCGCGACGCGAAGCGCGCTCGCCGCCACGCGGTACTTGTCCTTGTTCCACCGGATCACGCGACTGATGGGGCTGCCGTTCACAAGGTTAAGTTCATTGACCGTATAGACCGCGTCCCCAACGTGCATGAATTGCGCGTCACTCGTCGCGATGGATACCGCGATCGATCCTGGGGTGTGGCCTTGCGTATCAAGAAGGTGCACGGAATCGTCCTCGAAGAGATCGAGGCTGCGTGCGAACCCATCGCGCGCGTCGCCGTCGAGCTCAACGGGCACGATGCGCTGTTCAAGTTTCAGGTCACGCTTGTCGTAGCCAAAGTCGGTGTGCCGCCACGAAAACGCATCGAGCTCGTCCTTGCTCACGATGAGCTCTGCACTTGGAAAGTCGCGTACGCCATTGACATGGTCGAAATGAAGGTGCGTGGCGATGATCGCTTTGACCGCTTGTCGTCGATAGCCCAACTGCTCGAGTTGAACCGCGACCGAATCTGCAGTCGTTGTCTTGATGCCCAAAAAGCGAGCGCGCAAATGGCCGACGCTCTTGCCTGGGTTGCTGCACGTCGCTTCAGACAAGCCTGCGTCGACGAGGACGATTGAGTCGTCCTCCCGCACAATGACTGCAACGGTGTTCGACAAGTTTGTTGACGAAAACCCCGAGGCCCCAAGCATGAAGGCAGGGGCCGCAAAGGTTCCGCTGGAGACAAAAAAGACATCGCGGTTAGCCACCGTGCGGACGGTAGGCTAACCGCGTCGGGAAGTGGAGCGCCGCTTACTCGCCTTGGTAGATCCGCGCCAAACGGCCGCGGTCCTTTGCCTTCAGCTTGGCGCGGTAACGCTTGGTCTTGGTGCGATTCGTCTTGCGGGGCTTCTTCGAAATGACGAGAAACATTGGGTTTCCTCTCGATACGTGGCTCTGCGAGCCGAAGGGCCGGCGAACCTACCGCGGCACGTGTGGATTTGCAATGCGCTTCACTCTCGCGTCACTTTCCCGTGAGCGCCAACTCGATCACGCGACGAAACTTCGACGGCCGTTCGGCGCCGGGGACGAAGTAGCCGTTAATGACAAACGAAGGTGCGCCGGTGATCCCGGCTGCTTTTGCGGCGTCTATGTCGGCCTGAATTTGCGCGTCATAGGTTGATGCGTCGAGTGACGTTGTGAATCGTGCGAGATCGAGTTTCTGCGTGACGGCGTACTGCTCAAGGCTCTCGCGTGAAAGGGCCCTTTGGTTTTCAAACAGCATGTCGTGCATCGCCCAAAAGCCTTTGTTCCCGCGTTGCTTCTGCGCTTCGCGTGCAGCGTTGGCGGCGGGCTTCGCGTTGGGGTGAAACGGAAGCGGCATGTCGCGCCACACGAACCGTATGCGGTTGCGGTACCGCCTCGCGAGTCCTGCGAGGGTGGGCTCGACACGAGCGCAATAAGGGCACTCGAAATCGGAAAATATTTGGATGGTGACCTTCGCGTTCGCGGGTCCCTTGGTGGGTGCAGTCGTCGGAATGGCGCCGACGTCTTTTTTCTCGAGCGGCTCTTCCTCGGGCACTTTTCCGTTTGCGATGAGTCGATCGTAAAGCTCGTTGAGCGGCACCCCTTTGGCGCGGACTTCTTTTGCAACTACGATCTCTTCGTCAATTATCTTAACGAACGCGTCGAGCGGCTGCGCGCCTGAAATACGGCGCCCATTGATAAAGAAGTGGGGTGTTCCGTTGACGGTGAGGCGCTCCCCATCTGCCATTTCGTCATCGACGAAATCGCTCCAACGGTCATCGGTGAGAGCCTTCTCGAAACGCGTGACGTTCAGGCCGAGCCGCTTCGCGACGACTCCGAAGTCGAGTTGATCGAACGGGGTGGCTCGGTCAAAGAGCAAGTCGTGCGCCGCCCAGAAGCCGGCCTCTCCTTTTTGAGAACGCGCCTCCAGAGACAGGATCGCGGCCGGCTTCGCGCGCTTATGAAATGGCAAGAGGTTATGTCGGAATGCGATGCGGACGTCGTCCTTGTATTGTGCACGAATCTTCTCGAGCGTGGGCTGGACCTTCGCGCAGAAGGGGCACTCGAATCCGCCGAACTCGACGATTGTAACGAGCGCTCCTGCCTTGTTGCCGCGAATGGGTGCTTTGCCAAGCGGGACCCGCCATACGGTCGTCGTGTCCTCGGGCTCGTGGCCGTCGACCTTTGGCGTTGGCGCAACGGCGTTGACCTTCGACCGTTCAACATAGACGCGGTCTTCAGGTACATCGACAAGGAGGTTGACGGCTTCAAGCTCGCGGTCAACGATGGCAGCGATTTTGTCGAACGGTTGCGCTCCGACGATCGATACACCGTTGATGAAGCTCGCTGGCGTTCCCACGACTCCGAGCTTCTTGGCGACCGCCATGTCGGCCAAGACCTCTGCTTTGTAGCGTTGGATTTCGATTGCTGACGGCGTCGCCAAAGACGCGAGGCCAAGCGCAGCGGGAACTTCGAACGCGCTTCCCGTTGCGGTGACGATTTCGGGACGGCCAAATGACGCGTGCAGCAACTCGAAGAAGGCGCTGCTTCCGCCTCTCTCGAAAATCGCGCGTCCAACAATGGCCATCGGCATTGCGTGCGGATGCATCGACGTAAGGGGCATGTGTTTGAAGATGAGGCGCACCTTGTCCGGACCGTACGTCTCTTGCACCTTCTTGAGCGCGCCAAGGTCAAACCTTGCGCAATAAGGGCACTCGAGATCGCTAAACGTGACGATCGTGACCTTTGCCGTGCGCGATCCCCACATCGCATCGGTGCTTGAGACGGGTACCGGCGAGTCAGCATCGGACCAAACGGCGGCGATCGCCTCCCGCTGCGTTGCAACGCGTTCCTCAATGGTTGCGACCTGCCGTTCGCTCGCAAACGAAGGGCTGTCAGGCACGCTGACTCTTAGCGTCCTAGGGCCGTTTGGTGTGCCACAGCCCACGAGCAATGCCAGGGCGGTCGAGACAGCGCGTTGACGGTCAATCATATTGACTCATTCGATCGGTGCGAGAACGTAGATTGCAGCGGACTACCGAACCGTGGATCATTGTACACACGTTCATGACAGTTCGATTGGTTCACGAATTTCGCTTCGAGTCCGCGCATCGCTTACCTAAAGTCCCCGAGGGTCATAAGTGTGCGCGGCTCCACGGACATTCTTTCAAGGTTGAACTTGCCGTTCGCGGCCAAGTCGACGCGGAGACCGGCTGGTTTATCGATTTTGGCGATCTGTATGACATTTGGAGGCCCGTTTGGGAGCAGCTCGATCATCACTACTTGAACGACATTCCTGGTCTCGAAAATCCAACGAGCGAAGTGCTTGCCAAGTGGATCTGGGAGAAGATGAAACCTCGACTCCCTTCGCTCGAGACCGTGATTCTCTTCGAGACATGTGACGCGCGCTGCGAGTACTCGGGTGACGATTGACCAAAGCATTCGTCTGCCGCTGCGAAGACGTGACGCTTCATGATTTTGAAGAAGCGATCGCCCGTGGTTACCTCGATATCGAATCTGTCAAGCGCTACACAGGTTTCGGTACGGGATGGTGCCAGGGCAAGTCGTGTGTGTCACTCTGTGCGCGCCTCCTCGCGGAGCGCGGCGTGAAGGTTGCGTTACCGATTACGCCGAGGCCTCCGTACCATCCCTTGACGATTGCGGATTTGGCGGGGCTCGCGGACGTGGCCGATGATGATGAAGCTGCGGGTCGTCCTCCGCGTTGAGACAATTGAGCAGGCTGGCGATTTGCTCGGCGATTTCCGAACGCGCTGACTTGTGTATTCTGCGCCCATGAGCGCGTCCTCCGTATTCGCACCGAATCTCCTCAAGAACCAGGTCGCCGTCGTCACGGGTGGTGGTAGCGGCATTGGCGCCGGCATCGCCGAACTGCTCGGCGCCCAAGGCGCGAAAGTCGGGCTCGTCGGCCGCACGTTGGCGAAGCTCGAAGGCACAGCGTCGCGCATCCGATCGAGTGGAGGGACTGCCACCTGTCGTGCCGTTGACGTTCGCCAATATGCCGAACTCGATGCTGCGATCGGATCAATCGCAAGTGAGTTTGGTGGGTTGCACATTTTGATCAACAGCGCCGCAGGTAACTTTCTCGCTCCCGCGGCAGCACTCAGTGCGAACGGATTTCGAAGTGTCATCGACATCGACCTTTG
>JAHFDY010000242.1 GCA_023248735.1 Myxococcales bacterium | reverse complement strand
GCGGTTTTCCCAGTCGCGGCTCTGTAAACGGTGTCCAAGCGAGGCTATGGTCCACCCAACACCATCCCTCGACGAGCCGCGCTCCGAACGACGGTCACGGCGAACTACGCCGCGCTCCCACGTGACCGACCCAAAATTGCAGCTGCCAACTCAACAAAGCCGATTGCCGAAATGCCTGGAACGCTCGCGTAGAGTCGAGTCCTACCATGCTGCGGCAGGCTGCGCAATGACTCCCACGCGCAACTGTGCGCAAGCGCGTTACCAGCGCCTACGGTGGCTCACTGAAAGCCGCGTTCCTTCGGTTCGCCATAACCGAAGCCAACGATGCTCCGTCGCAGGAAGTCGATCACCGAGATGTAGTCGGAGACGGCTTGCGTTGCGGCGATCGAGCCCTTTGAGATGGGCACGCCGTTCGCGTCGAGCTTCGCTTGGTACCACGTCGTGCCGTTGAGTTTGACAACTTCGGTTTCGTAAGCGGCGCTAAGAAGTTCGTTTGCGTACTCGAGCATTCGAGCGCCGATTCCCTTTTGCACGCTCTTGCCGAAGAGGTCGTCTTTACCGTAGGTGCGTGCAATATACACCTTGCCGTTCGGGTCGTGGAACTCGATGCGGTTTGGTAAGTTGGGGTCGGCGTCGCGCCCAAGTTCGTAGACGTCCATTTGATTGAGCCAGTCGGCCTTCTGGTTCTCTGGCAGGTAATTGAGCGTCCATGCAATGAGGAAGCGCTGCACTTCCCACCCAACCTGTGGATCGACCACGGCGACTGATGCAGGTGCGTCGACCGGCATCGGCTTCGAGAGGTCCGAGCACAACGTGGTGCCGTGCTTTGGAAAACAGACTTCCGGCTTTGGTGACCAGTAGCTTGTCGTGCCGATCGCCTGCGCGGGGAACTTCGTGCCGGTCTCAACCAGTGGCTTGCCTGCGACGTCGGCGGCAACGCGCACTCCGCGCGTGAAGTCGTCTCCTGTGAGCATGTTGCCAAACCAGCGCCTGTAGCCGTCGGGAAAGATGTCGGCGAGGGAGACAGCTCGGAACCGTCCGTCGAGGAAGTCCGTGCGACTTGCGCTCACGAACTTGTCGACCGATTCGGTCATGAGCATCGGCGTCCAGATTTTTCGGTAGTAAGAGCCGGCGTTCATTGTGTATTCGACGTCGAAGTCGCCACGGTCTTCGGCAACCGTACTCTCGAGTGGCGCTCCGCCAAACGCAATGTCACCGAAGTAACCCGTCGCGCCTGTCGGAATGGTCAGGATTGCGAGGCCACCATTGGTGTCGGTCGACGATCGCAAGATCTTGTCGCTACCCTGAAAGTGGCTTCCACTCTCAGGCAGCGCGAGCGTGCGGCTGAAGTAGTCGAAGCCCATTCCGGCAGCGAGAACGTTCTCCCGCAGTTCAGCGATCAGCGACGTGCGCGACTCCGGATAGAGCGTGAAGTAAAGCGCGATGCTCTTGCTGATGTCGCGAATCTTCTCGCCCGTGCGCTTGAGCCAGCGATGCGCGCTGTTGCGCACGCTGAACGTCGATCGTCCACGGCGGTAGTCCGAGAAGATGTGGAGCATCTCCGCTTGGGTTGTGAGGAAGCTCATTTGCTCGTAGGGATCGGCGCCGTTGTCGTGTCGGAACACGGCGGAGTTGCCGATGTCGGCTCGGTTGTCGCTGGCAAAGCCTGTCGCCACGCGGATGCGACCCTCGGGATCCATAGCTGGACCACGATCGGCGGGTCGCGATGTCTCCGCCGAGGAAGCATTGCGGAGTTGTTTCCACTGTACGAAGTCGAGTGGCTGCGTGCGACATCGTGATGCGCGTCCGTCAACGGATACGATGAGTCCGTCGATGAGGGGGCTCCACGCACCGTACTTTTGCTCGTCCCAGTTGGCGGGCTTGAATGCTGCGACGTCCACTTCATGGCAGTCGGAAATGAGCTGTGCCTCTTTCTGGAGCTGCGAATAATGGACGGTCGCACTGGCACTCGCCTGGTATCGCCATCCTTGGAGTCCACCGAAATCGTTCAGCTTGCTGAGGGCAATTCGGCCGGCTCTGGTCTTCGGCCCGTACGTTGACGTGTCTGCGTAGACACCAACGGCATCGCCGTAAAACATGCGGACTGCACCGAAGTCATACGCGCCAAGTCCGACCATGTCTTGCGCGAACTCGCCCGGATACTCCATGATCGAGGACTGCATAAACATGGGCTGTAGATTGGATGACTCCTCCTTCGTGACGGGGTCAAAGTACCGTGGTCCGACGCACGTCGATCCGTCTGCCGCGAGGTCCGTACACTCCTTCGTGACGGCGCCGTTGCGCGTACGAAGCTGCCAGTATTGCGGTCGGTAGTTGAATGAGTCCGAGGAACTCACGAAGTTGTGACGGAGGCCCATAGAGTGCCCCATCTCGTGGCCGATGACGGCGTACTGGACGCGTTGCTCCACGAATCCACGCATGCGCATTGCGCGGTCGAGCTGCTGCGTTTTGCTCTGCGTTCGATCGAACTTGCCGAACTTGACTTGCATCTCATCGGCGAGCGAAGCCACCGAGTAGGGCGCGAGTGCGAGCGCATCACCATCGACGCGACAAGCGCCCCGCTTCTCGAGAACTGCCTCGCGCATCCGATCGAACTGCCTTGCGAGCGCTGGACTCTGCGCCTGAAGTTGTGAGACCGAGCTGCGCATTCCGTCCACGTATGCGGCGGGTGAAACGCCCGCGAGCCTTTGCGAGGAAGGCGTGACGAGCTGGGCGTCAACCCCATTAGCTACCGCAGCGCCGCGTCTTGCCTCGTATACCGCTTGATTCGTCGAGGGCGCGCGGGTGTCAGCGGTGATTTGGGCGAGGTCAGCGATTCTCGATCGCGTGAGCGCTGCTTGCTCTTCGGTGATGGTAGGAAAGTCAGTTGCCTTCTTGATGGAGAGTCCGGCTGCTGCTCCAAGACGTGAGTAGAGTCGATCGCGCGTCAAGGGTTCGAACGCACCAAAGCCCGTGGCTTGCGCCGCCGCTGTGTAGTCACGCACGTTGGTCCCGTTGGTCACTTCTTCTGTGGTGAGCTCTCCGCTCACGTAGCGCATCTGATCGACGATGCCTTGAGCAGCGGTATGGTTAATGTGCGTATATACGGTTACATTTGATGAAATCTTGCGGCCTGTGAGTGGGTCCGCCGCGTCCGCCATGATGCCCCATGGTCCTTGGCTCTGTGGGCCATCGACATTCATGATTTGCTGGTAGCGGAGGTCTCCGAACCGTACGACCGTGCTCTGCTTGCACGCGGCGAGAGTGATAGTCTCGGCATCGTTTCTTGCGCCATTGCGAAAGAGGTCTCGACACGCTTGCGCGCTGACGCCCGAGGGTAGCCGCTTACGCGCCGTAACGTTGCCGTGATCGTCAACTGACTTGACATCACCACATGGCGAGGGATCGCTCGCCTCAACGGGGCTGTGGCAGAGGACGACCGCTTCAGGCAGCCTTGCGAGCGCGATCACGCCGGCTGACAAGCCCCGTCGCGCGCCAACTTCTTGTGCAAGCGCAGCGCACCTCTCCTCGTTGCGGTTGCGGTCGGCGTAAGCGACGCCGCGGCGACAATCGTCTACCTCACGCGCCAATGCGATTGCGTCTTCGTTCTCTTCTTGTTGGCCGGCGTAGACCGCGAAGCGATTGCAGTCGCTGCCGTTGGTTGCTCTGCACTCAGCGTATTTTGCGACCTCGCCAGCGGATCGAAGTGCAACGTCCCATTCGTGCGATGCCCATTGCGTGCCCTCAAAAAAATCGTTCGTTGAATCAAGTGCTTGGTACCAAACG
>JAHFDY010000137.1 GCA_023248735.1 Myxococcales bacterium | reverse complement strand
GGACGCGTGCTGCGGGACACTCGCCTTTCACCGTCAGGAGGCGACAAGGCGCGCGTGACGCTTGTACGAGTGCCAGACTCCAAAAACGATCGAAAGTGGTTACTTTTTTGGATCGACTCGCGCCGTAGACACGGCGAAGTGTATGGCATGGCGCTGAACGAGAAGCTGCGGCGCATAGCGCCGGAGAGCAGGCTTTTCGAATCGGGTGACGTCGATGGAATTGGCGTGCGCCTCGACGAGGCAAGCGTGTGGCTCGCGTGGACGGCTCGCGTGGACTCGGACCGTGACGTTTTTTTCGGGGCAGTCCATTGGGCAGGTCAGACACGTCCATTTGAGATCAGCGTTGCACCGAGGAAAGTAGCTGCGACAGTGACAGATTCGCATGCGCCGCACTTCCGCCTCGAAGGAGACGCACTGTCGATCGTTTGGGTCGAGCGCCCGATAGGCGGCCTCGGCAGCAAGGATCGCGGAGCATATGGCGCATGGAACGTAAGCGTCGATCGCGCGACCGGTACGTTGGGATCTCCCGAGGTTGCGGCGAGCTCGGCCAGCGTTGTCGAGGCTTTCGGCGACGACCACGGCCTCTGGATCGTGCGTGGTGCACAGTCCCTCGCCGTCGAACGCCTGGGGCAGGACAGTCGTGTGTTTCCGCTCAGTGCCGAAGCGCCCTTCGAGCCGATTGTTCAGGCGATCGACAGTGGGGTGTACGTCCTCGACACCGGGAGCAAACCAGCCCTCCGTAAGGTGAAATTCATGCGGCCATGATGTTGCGATGCCCCGCGTGACTTCATGAGAGGCGAAGGGCCTTCGCGGCGGTGATACCGTGGCCTGATGAACGAACTGCGTGTGCTCACGCTCAACATTTGGAATCGAAGTGAGCCGTGGGAGGAGCGCCTCGAACTGATTCGCGATGGGCTAGCGAAGCTCACCCCTGACATTATCGCGCTGCAAGAAGTGATCAATTTAGGCGCCGATTTCGATCAAGGTGCACTCGTCGGGGGTGCGCTTGGGTACGCACAAGCGTGGGGCAAGTCGCCGGACTCACCTCTGCCTTTTGGAAATGCCATCCTCTCGCGGTGGCCAATCGTAGGGAGCCGTGTGATCGCGCTCCCGAAACTCGACGCTGACGAAGACCGTAGCCTCCTGCACGCGCAAATTGGAACGCCTTTCGGCATCGTCAATTTTTTCAACACCCACCTCGCGTGGCGTCTTCATGAGGGACACATTCGCGCTGTGCAAGTAAAGGCCATCGTCAATATGATTGACGATACGGTTGCCGCGCATGAGTTTCCGCCGATCCTCGCGGGCGACTTCAACGCCGACCCTGAGGCTGACGAGGTGCGATACCTCCGCGGACAGACGACGCTCGGTGAGGCAAGGGGGGTTTCGTTCCTCGACGCCTACAGCTTCGTCAATGGTAACGATGTTGGTTACACATTCAGTCGACAGAATGCGTTTACGCTCTCTGCGAGCGAGCCAAGTCGGAGAATTGACTACATCTTTGTTCGTGGCCCCGATGGCCAGCGTCGCGCCGAACCGATGAGCGCGAAGGTGTGCTTCGATGCGCCTCGCCGCGATGTATGGGCGAGTGATCACTTTGGGGTGTTCGCCACGCTCAGGGCTTAGTGCGCGAGTTCAAGGCGCTAAGGACCACGGGCTGGGGTTGGCGCGCAACGTGCTCTAGCCAACTGGATGCGAATCAATGACCTCCCCGGTGTGCCTTCAAACATCAGCAAGGTTTCGAAAGACGAAGGCGATACCTCCGCGTCTAGCGCGTTTGATTCGGTGTTTTCGTCGAGCATTGGCCAAAGTTCCGCGAAACCGTCATCGGACGCCTCTCAAAATTGGTCAGAGCCTGCGAAACGTTGGTCCGATTCCCCCGTCGTGCGCCTCCGGAGTGAAGGGCCACATCCGCTCTCGGATTGCCCAAGCGCCAAACCGATGACGAGGGACGCCAAAGACGCGTCGGCTGCAAAGGGTGCGAAGTCGACGCCTCCGGGAAAGCACACCTCACAGCGCCCCACACGTCCTGGTGCGCGGCATCCTTCGCGATCCTCCAACGGCCGTGCCGATGCTGCTTCGCGGATACCAAAAGCGCCAAAGTCGATGACCGATAAGGCTGCGGCCAAGATCACTCAAGCCGACGTGGCATCCCAAAAGACCGACGATGCTTCAGCCGTCGAGCTTGAAGCGCAAACGCGAGCCGCCGAACAATTGGCCGAACAGGCTGCGATGCAAATCGCGGCGCAAGCGGCTCCCGTACAAAGTGCACCGCCGAGTTGGGAGAAGCTCCTTTCGAATGCCGACTTCTTCAGCATGGGTGACGTGAAGATCGAGGGTGTCGATGACGCGTCTTCCCTTCTCGATCCCGAGGCCACTCCAGCGGAAGCGGAAGGCGCACCTTCGCTTGCTACGTGGGATCCGAATGCCGTAGCCGCAACCGTCGGACAAGCTCAAGCGCTTGCGTGGCTTTCGCGCGTCGATGCTTCGCCGGCAACTCAGGTACCCGCCGGCGACAATCTTGCGCGCTCGGTGACGAGGCAAGAGAATCAGAGAGCGTCAACGAACCTGAAGGTCAATCTTAATGACCTTGTTGCCCCAGATGCGGCGAAGGCGCTTGACGCAAAACTCGATGCTGAAGCTGCGGATGCATCAAAACCTGATGATGCGCCGCAAAGGGGGGCGCAGGCGTCCACGTTCCTACCGCCGACAATGATGGCAACGTCGAAGTCGAACGCGCTTCTTGGGGCTGGGCGCGACACGCAACCGAAGTCGCAAGCGACGGTTGATGCACCACGAGTTGACGTGCCGCAAGTCACCGCGCCCCCAACTCCATCGGCGCAAGCAAAAGGCGACCTGCGGCAGTTCCTAAGGGAGTCAGCCGCCGATGCCAGCGTTGCACTTGCCGCTGCCGCCGCGGCTCCGACCGTCGAAGCAAACGCAGGTCTGGCAAAGGACCTCGCGGCGGCGTTCTACGAGGCGCGCACGAAGTTCGTCGACGACAAGCTTGGCCATCGTAGCAACGAGGAGGCGCCCGTGCATGACGATGCAAAGGGCATGGCCCAAGGCGGCCAACTTCGTGATCTCAAGACCACCGGCATGGTTGAGGTCCGCGCGGTCGAGACGACGGCTGCCACCAAAGAAACGCGCAGCGAGAGTCGTTCTGAGATGGTCAACAAAGTTGCCGAACACGTCCAGATGATGCTCGAGCGCGGCGGCCGAACGACCGAGGTCAAGGTCGACACGCAGCATGGTGCTGTGCGTGTGCGCATCGAGATGGACGGAACGACGGTGCACATCAAGTTCGCGACCGAACAGTCACAGGCGCAAGCGCAGCTGCGTTCGGGCATCGATGATCTGCAGAAGCGCCTTCAAGATCAAGGCTATCGGCTCGGCGACGTCGGCTTTTCGCAAAACGGGCAAACCGATTCGCGACACAATCATTCGCAGCGCAATCGCGACGAAATGACCGATGAAGCTCAGCTCGCGGCCCACGGCGTGAGCACACGCGGTGCGACAGGCATCGCAAAAGAGCTCGACGCGGCGATGCGACGCCTCGACGGCCCACAGTCTCCCGCGTAACGCTATCTGAGCGTGGCCGTCACTTTGCCGGTCACCTTGCCGATGCGAGTATCGCCTTCCGCAAGAAGCGCGCAAAGCTTGAGTGCAAGCTCTTCAAACTTCGCGCTCTCCTTAGGCAAGTTGAGCCACCCTTTCGCCGATCCCATCACTGAAATTGGGCGCAGCGCAGGAAACGTTCGCTTGAGCGACTCTTGGTGCGGCGCCTCGAACGCGACCCAAACGCCGTTGTCGTGTGGCTCGTCTTGCCGATCGCGAAGCACGAGAACCATTCGCCCTTCAAGGTAAACGCCGAGACAGCCGAACATGGGTTTTGTCTCGGCGCCGAGTGGCTCCAGCTCGTCGAGAACGAACGCGAACGGAATGGGCTTGCGAGGCGTCGCTGTACGGTTCGGATGGCCGATCATGCCGCCCTATAGGTTTGCCCGACGCGCAAAACAACGTGAATTCCGCGGAATAGGTCGATCCAGCAGGGCGTTGCGCGCTTCCGTTGACACCCTACGCGACCCCACTACGATGCGAGCCCGCTAACTCGGCGCTCAAAAAGTCAGGGTGCCGCCATGAACTATCGGAGAAAGAAGACGCATGAGCAACGATGTCATGATTGCCGCGAGCGAGCTGTCAAAGGTGTACGGCACCTTCCGCGCGCTCGACAAAGTGAGCTTCGAGGTTCGTCGTGGTGAAGTCGTTGGTTTTCTCGGCCCGAACGGAGCGGGAAAATCGACCACCATGCGCATCCTCACGTGCTTTATCGCGCCGACCGGCGGGACCGCACGCCTCAATGGGCTCGACATCTTCGATAGCTCGCTCGAGGTTCGCCAGAACCTGGGCTACCTGCCGCAGCGCGCGCCGCTCTACACGGAGCTCAGCGTGTTCGAATACCTACGCTTCGCTGCGAGTTTGCGCCAACTCGGCTACAGCACCTTCATGAAGCGCGCGAAGACGGTCGTGGAGGTGTGCGGCCTCGCGCAGGTTCTTGGCAAAGAGATTCGCCAACTTTCGCACGGTTATCGTCAGCGCGTCGGGCTCGCGCAGGCGCTCATTCACGATCCACCGATTCTCATTCTCGACGAGCCGACGAGCGATCTCGACCCGAACGAGAAAGCCGAATTTCTCGACTACTTGAAGCAAATCGGTCGCGATCGCACCGTGCTCCTGTCGACACACAATCTCGGCGAGGTCGAAGCCGCTTGTGGCCGCGCGATCATTGTCTCGCGAGGGCGCGTCGTGGCGGATGGCTCGCTTGGCGACATCCGCGGACGATCGGGCAAGGTTCGCTACACGCTCACGATCGAAGACCCAAAGGGCGAGCTTCGCGCCAGTGACGTGTCTGAGGCGCTCGCGGCGGTGGCGGGGGTTTCAACGGTCGAGCAGCAGCCTTCGCAAGGCAAGTCGATGTCATTTGAAGTATCCGCTGCAGAAGAAAACGACCTTCGTCCTCAACTGTCACAGCTCGTGTTGCAAAAGGGCTGGATGCTTCTCGAACTTCGTCGCGACGCCCAAACACTCGAAGACGTGTTCCGCGCGCTCACGGTCGGCGACGCGAGACGCAACCGTAGCCTGAAGGCAAGCGCGGCCGATGATGATGACGACGACGATGAGGACGATGACGACGACACAGCAGCTCCCCCGGCTCGAGCCTGAACAAGTGCAATCATGACGACAGAAACCAACACAAATTTACTCGACACGCCTGATAGCGCCCCTGCGCCTTTTGCGCCTTCGCGCGCGCTGGCAAAGCCATCCTTCTTCGCAAACGTGATGACGATTGCGGGACGTGAACTTCGTTCCTATTTCGACTCGCTAACCGCCTACGTCGTTATCGGCATCACGCTTCTCGCCGTAGGCGGGTGGATGTTTGCCGGCGATCAATCGTTCTGGAAGACGGATCGCGCGACGATGAGTCGCATGTTTGAAATGCTGCCGTGGATGATCACGGGTATTGTAGCTCCAGGTGTTACGATGCGCTCGATCGCCGAAGAGAAGCGTTCCGGCACACTCGAGCTTCTCATCACCCTTCCCGTGCGCGATAGCGAAGTGGTTCTTGGCAAGTACATTGGTGCGATCTCACTGGTGCTCGTCCTGCTCGTCGGTTCGGTGCTCTATCCAGTGGCAATGTTCGTGTTTCCGTGGAAGCTCGGCGTGCTTGATTGGGGTCCGGTGTGGTCGGGCTATCTGGGTGCGCTGCTCCTGTCGCTGGCTTCCGTGAGCGTCGGTCTGTTTTTTTCGAGCATCACCGAGAACCAAATCGTCGCGTTCTTCATTACGTCGTTTGGCCTCGTCGGTCTCACGGCGCTTGGGTGGGCCGTGGAGAGCGTTCCTGGGTGGGGCGGCGACGTTCTTGCGTTCGTCAGTTTCCTTACCCGTTTCCAACCATTCGCGAAGGGTCTCATCGACATTCGCGCCGTGGTCTATTTCCTTTCTATTGCGATCATTTTCTTGGTCGCGTCGTTCCGCTCTCTCGAGAGCCGCAAGTGGTCGTGAGGTAACAACATGAGTGATAAGCGAACCAAAGCGCAGGTCGAGAGCCTCATCCTTTTGCTGGTGGCCGTCGGTGTGTTTGGAGCCACCAACGCCGTTACCGCAATCGGCCGCTATCGGCCGAAAGACGTGACTTCGAATCAGCGTTTCACGGTCTCGAACGGCACCGGCAATTTGTTCAAGAAGATGGAGCAGAAGATCAAGGTCGAGGTTTACGTGACCAAGGGTCTTCCGAACCTTAATGCCTTCGTTGGCGACCTCGCGGATTTGCTCAAGCAATACAAGAGTCTCGGAGGCGACAAGTTCGACTTCGAAATCATCGAGACCAAGGACGAAGACTCAAAGAAGAGGGCCAAGGATGCTGGCGAGGGCGCCCCGAGCGGTCCGCTCGAAGAGATGCCGTTCAATCTCTACAGCAAGACCGACACAACGAAGTCCACGACCAAGGGCTACCTCGGCATGGTCTTCTACTACGGCGACGACAAGGACACGATTCCGCAGCTACAGCCCAATCACAGCGAAGGCCTCGAGTTCTGGATCTCGACGAAGATGCAAGAGCTGCGCGAGAAGGGTGACAAGATTAGTCACAAGATCGGTGTCATCTCCGGGAAAGACGAGCTCAAGCTGAGCGACACGCATCTCGTCCCGGCGAATCAGGGCAAGCCGTCTTTTCAAGCGATCATGGGCAAGATCGCGAAGAGCAGCGAGATCAAGGAAGTTGACCTTAAGGGCGGCGATTCTGAAATCGATGACCAACTCGACGGCCTCATCATTACGCAGCCGACGAAGGAGTACACCGACAAAGAACTCCGTCGCATCGACCAATTCGTGATGAAGGGTAAGAGCCTTGCCGTTTTCGCGAGTGCGGTGAACACAAAGCAGGGCGACGCCACGATGGCCGTCAACCTCAATACGTGGGGGCTAGAGAAGCTGCTCGCCGGTTACGGCATGAAGCTCGAGAAAAATGTGCTTCTGGATTACAGCTCGCCGGTTCAAGTTCCTGTGATGACGCAAACAGGTATGGCAGGCGCGCTGCCGTTTCCCTACATGCTCCACTCGGTCGATCATCAAGCGTTCGAAGGCGACACGCGCATGCTCGACATTTCGTTCCCAGCGTTCTTCCGATTGCAGCCGCTGGCATTCCCGATGCTCTCCACGATCACGCTCGACAAAGCAAAACAGTCTGGTGTTCGCGCCGTGGCACGCACGTCCGACGTTGCTCTTGCGCTCACCGAGAACATCGAGCTCACCAAATACCAACCGAAGCAGAGCGACAAGCCAGCATGGTCTCAGCACATCGTTGGAGCGGTGCTTGAGGGGGATAAGATCAAGAGCGCTTTCTCGGGCGGCGACAATCAGGGCGTGACGACGCCGGCAGAGAGCGTGAAGCCAGCGCGCGTATTTCTACTCGCATCGTCACAGTTCTTGACCAACCCATTCGCTCGCGCAGGCGCTGGCCAGGACATGAGCCAGTTCGGACCTCAGTTTGCGGCGATGGGAGGTGGCGGCGATAAGGAACTCGAAGCGCTCTCGCTGCCGTACACGCAGTATCTTCAGAACACCCTCTTCGCGCTCAAGAACACGTTGATGTGGCTCAGTGGCGATACCGATCTCATCGCCGTATCGGGAAAGATGGTTGCTGAACCTTCTCTTTCGTTTGGAGACCGATACAAGCCGAAGTTCGGCACCACCGACGACGAGATCAAGAAGAAGCTCGAGGAGATTCGCGAGTCGCACGATGCTCGCCAGAAGACCATCCAATGGTCGCTCATCTTCGGCGTCCCGCTCATCTTCGTGCTCTTCGGGCTTCTTCGTTGGCAGCTACGCACGTACGGACGCTCTAGGGTCGTACTCGCGTAGCAACCACTCAAAATTGCTTCATCAGGAGATCCAAATGAATCGCCAAGCGCTCATTCTAGGAGGCGTAGTCGCCACAGCTGCGCTCTCTTTCGTCGCGTACAACAATTACAAAGCGCAGCTCGAAGTCGGCAAGCCGGGCGCTACCGCTGATCTGCCGAAGCTCTCGGTTGGCGACGACGTCGACAAGATCACGATCAAGGACGGCAAGAAGGACGATATCGTTCTCGAAAAGAAGGGCGACAAGTGGGAGCTCACCAAGCCCCTCGCTGCCCTTGCCAATCAAGATGCCGTGAAGAGCGTTGTTTCGAACCTGAAGGAGCTCAAGATCAATGAGCGCGTCGAGCTCAAGATCGACGACAAGGTTAAGAAGGACAAGCATCTTGACGCCGATCAGGTGCTTCACGTGGTTGCCTTCAAAGGAGCAGACAAGAAGGTTGACCTCTTCATGGGTGAGAGCCTCCTGCAAATCGACGGCAAGCCGAACGACATCTACAAAGCCAAAGGCATGTCCCGGTATCTCTTCGCGAAAGAAACGAAGGACTGGCGCGACAAGGAGATCTTTAAGTTCGAAAACGACAACGCGATTCAAGTGGCCATCAAAAACAAGAACGGCGAGTTCTCGTTCACGAAGGGCGACAAAGGTTGGGCGGGCACTCTAAAAGGATCAACGATTGAGCGATTTGACGAGTCGAAGGTCAAAGATCTCCTGCTCGACTACAAATCGCTCAGTGCAGACGACTTTGGCGACGGCAAGCCCGACGCTGACACGGGTCTCGATGCCTCTGAAGGCACGGTCACGATCTCGCTCAAGGACAACGCCGGCAAGTACGTGCTCAATGTTGGTAAAGTGTCTTCAGGCGATTCTCACTATGCCAAGAAGGACACGGGCAACGTGACGTTTGTCGTTGGCAAGAGCGCGTCGAGTTGGGCTTTGGCCGCGAAAGACAAGTTTCAAAAGGTCGTTGCGGATGCGGGCGCGGACGCTGCGTCGAAAGAACCACCGAAGACCGCGCATCACGAAGACCCCAACGAGTAACCGGACGAACGAAACCGTCCGTTTCAGCGGCTTCCGCACGAAAGCGACCTCTACAACCTCAAGCTTGCGAGTTCCTCATGGATCTTTTCGGCTCTCTCTCTGCCTACGACTTCGGTGAAATCCACCTCAAGAACGACAAGGCGACGGGCCTAAAAGCGATCGTTGCCGTGCACGATTCGCGACTGGGGCCAGCGCTCGGCGGTTGCCGTTTCATTGAGTACGACACGGACGATGCAGCGATTCTCGATGCGCTTCGACTCGCCCGTGGCATGACCTACAAAGCGGCACTGGCGGGTCTTGCGCACGGAGGCGGCAAGAGCGTCATCATTCGGCCGAAGGGACACTTCGATCGCGTGGCGCTCTTTCGCGCGTTTGGCAAGTTCATTGACGATTTGCGCGGGCACTACATCACCGCTGAAGACAGCGGCACAGGCCTCGAAGATATGGAGGTCATCCGTACGATGACAAAGTGGGTCACAGGCGTCGATCCCTCAGCCGGAGGCTCGGGAGACCCATCGCCATTTACTGCGCTCGGCGTGCGTCGCGGCATTGAAGCCTGTGTGCGTTACAAATTGGGCAAAGAGAACTTGAAGGGCATTCACGTCGCGATTCAGGGGGTTGGGCACGTCGGCTACCATCTTTGCAAGGAGCTTCACGCGCACGGCGCGACCCTGACCGTTGCCGACGTGGACCCGTTGAAAGCGGAGCGTGCGCATCGTGATTTCGGCGCGAAGCTCGTCGCGCTCGACGCGATCTTTACCGTTGCCTGCGACGTGTTCGCGCCTTGCGCGTTGGGCTCGGCGCTGAACGACAAGACCATTCCTGGGCTCAAAGCGAGCATCGTGGCCGGCGCCGCGAACAATCAACTCGCTGAACCAAGGAACGGCGACGACTTGCACGCGCGCGGCATCCTCTATGCGCCCGATTACGCGATCAACGCAGGTGGCTTGGTCAACGTCGCTCAAGAGGTCCTCGGATACGATCAGAAGAAGGCAACCGCGAAGACGCTTTGTATCTACGACACGATTTTCGACATCGCCGAACGCAGCAAGAAATTGTCAGCGCCAACCTATCGCGTGGCGGACATCATGGTGGAAGAACGACTCGCCGCGGTAGTGCCCGCACGGTGAGGCTCACCTGGGGCGCGGTGGATGTGTCTGCGCCGCCGTTGAACTTGGCGAAATCGTTCTCGCGCCAATGAAAAAGCTATCTAACTAGGCGCTCTCCCGGACGACAAGGCGCTTCGTCCGAAGTTCCTTGTGGACCTCCGCCTTTCGGGGACCGCGGCGAATAAAGTGTCACAGGTTGACAAATGCTAGTCGAGTGCCATAAATGCCTCGAATGGTGGGGTCAACATGAAACTCGATCGTATTGGAATTGGGCTCTTTTCTCTCGCCGTTGGCGTGGGCGCCTGCAGCGAAGTGGCTACGGAACGTGCATCTGGATCAGGTGACCCGCCACCCGAGGCTTCTCCGGTACCGTCACTCAGATCGCACTCGGTTACCATCACTCGTGCGCATTGCTCTCCACGGGAAGCGTCCGATGCTGGGGCGTCGGGGGCCCTCTCGGTTACGGAAACTGGAATGCGATCGGTGACAACGAAACTCCTGCAACAGCGGGCGATGTCAAACTAGGTGCGACGGCAACTCGCATTGCGGCCGGCGGATCGATGACATGCGCGCAACTCGCCAGTGGCATCATGTGTTGGGGGTCCAACGACTCGGGCCAACTTGGCATGGCCGTGTACGACTATATTGGCGATAATGAAACGCCTTCGGTCGCGGGCAACGTGAAGATCCCCGGCGTGACCGTCGATCACATCAGCATCGGAGAGAATTTCGTATGCGTACGCCTCACTGACGGCATGGTGAGGTGTTGGGGAGGCAACTATTCTGGCCAGCTCGGGCTCGGTTCGACTAGCCAACAGTCATCAGCATCCTCATCCACGGAACTTGCTGTGGGCTTTGGCGTTGCGCAGGTCGCAGCGGGCTCTTTGCACGCGTGCGCCGTCTCAGTCGCAGGTGACGTCAAGTGCTGGGGCCGGGCGACCTCTGGGCAGCTCGGTTATGCGAACACGAAGACGATCGGCGACGACGAGAAACCATCGTCAGTTGGCAATGTCGCCGTTTGGTAGTGCTGCGCTTTTGGGCACGGTCGGGGAACGCGGATCGTTCATGGTCTCGGGCCGTCCCGGCACTAGCGTTCGGACGCATGCTTGACAAGCGTAGAGCAGCTATGTACATAGATCTTCTATGCACAAGACCTCGAGTTCCGAAGCCATTCCAAAGGATCTCGTCGCGGCTTCGGCCACGCCACTCGTGCTCTCGATTCTCGCGAAGGGCGAGAGCTACGGCTACGCGATCATCGCCCGCGTGAAAGAACTGTCAGACGGCAAGCTCGAGTGGACCGACGGGATGCTCTATCCCATCTTGCATCGCCTCGAAGAGCAGGGGCTCATCCGCGCGACTTGGCGCAACGCCGAGAATGGTCGCCGGCGTCGTTACTATTCGCTTGCCGCCGCTGGAAAGAAGGCGCTCGCCACGCAGCGCGCGCAATGGGATCTCGTTTCTGCAGTTCTCGCCACGTCATGGGAGCAAGCACATGTTTGATCGTGAAAAAGCAGTGTGGGACCTGCGCAATCAACTCGCGACGAGCGACGCTCTCAGCGGTGACAACCTGCTCGAACTTGAAGCGCACTTGCTCGATGAGCTCGACGCGCTTGCTGCGCGTGGGCTGTCCGAAGAAGAAGCGTTCTTCATTGCCGCGCGACGCTTGGGTGAACCGAGCGCGATTGCGCGCGAGTATGCCAAAGGGCATCCAATCCGCACCTGGCGAGCGCCGTTGTTTTGGAGTTCAGCAGGCGCGGTCTTGGTCCTTGCAGGGATGGCCCTGATCAATTCGGCAATGATCTTGACGTTTTCACTTGGAGCAAAATTCAACATGAATTTTGCGCTGATGAACGTTCTTGTTTGGGCAGAGGCTTTCGCAGCACCCGCAGCGTTTCTCGCCGTTGCGGCGCTCTACGTGCGCGCGCGTCCTGCTTCGGTTCCTCCCCCGCGTATCTGGATTCCAGTTGTCGTTGCAGCAGCGCTCGTCATCGTCGGTGAGCCCTGGGTGAGCCCGTTGTTTTATTCGCAAACCCCTGTTGCGAAGCACGTGTGGGTGACCCTCAACACCACGTGTCGATTCTCGGCCGGAGCAAGCCTCGTGCTCTACGCATCCGTGGCGGCTTGGATCAAGGTTCGCTTGCGCGCACCTGCAACGCAAGCAGCGTAGTCGATTGAGCCCACCCAGCGCGCTCACGCGGCTCGCCTGGTGCGTGGCGAACGTGGGGAGTTGCAAGCGTCGCCCTGTATTTCGCCGGAGAGAGTCCGAGTTGTTTTTTGAACCAAACTGAAAAGTGGTTGGGCGTCGCAAAGCCGAGGTCCGTTGCAACGCTCACAATCTTCGAGCTTCCGTGCGCAAGCTGCTCGCGCGCGACTTCAATGCGATAGCGATCCCACTCAACCTGAAACGACGTGCTTGCACCGTGGAGCTTTCGCTGCATGGTGCGCTTCGAGACGCCGCACCACTTTGCGACTTCAGACGCAGAAGTCCGAAGGCCCTTTGCGAAGAAAGCCTCTCTCACCGCACGTGTCATCTCAGCGCGTTGCATGCACTCGTTCCGAAGCGCAATCCACGAAGCGATTCGACATCGCTCGATTTGGAGCCAGTCCGCTGCGGCAAGTGGATCAGAGAATCCTTGGTACGGAATCGCATTGCTCACCGTCGGAAATATCCCTGCGGCGACGGTCCCCGCATATCCGTCGCCAAAGAGCATCGCGCGCTTGAGAATCTTGCGGCGACCTTGCACTTGGCGGAGGTAGCTGGCCCCGGCGACCAGCACCGGGGGACTGAGGACGCTCACCTTGCTAAAGTCAGCAAACGTGACGTGTGGCAGAACCGAGTCGCTCGCATCGACACTCACGACACGGTTGAATTCAGGTACTTCGCTGACCTCTGGAGTACCCCATACGAACGTTGCGCAAACGTCCACTTCGGTCAGATGCATGTAGCAAGGCCCGACGAAGTATTTGCCCACCGGAAATGCAAGATAGGAAGCCAAAGACACGTCTTCCTTCATCATCGCTGCCCCCCGAAGCAGA
>JAHFDY010000136.1 GCA_023248735.1 Myxococcales bacterium | reverse complement strand
CGTCACCCATGCGTCGTGGCCGGTGCGGATCACCGTGTTCATACTCATCGGAGCATCGGTGATGGTGTGGGTGGTCGCCGCGCTCAAAGTGCTGCAGGTGCGTCGCTTGCGAACTGCGGCACGTGCGTTTGAGTCGCGCGCTCGGAGGGCCAACACAAGCAACGAACTCTACGAGCTCGTCGCAAGCGTCGGTGGGTCATCAGCCGGTTCGCGTGTTCTTTCCGAGTTGTTCACCCGCGGTCACATGACCGGCGATCGCCTTCGGGCGGCCGCTGATCGCGCAATCGTAACGGAACGCCAACGCGCCCGAACCCTGATGAGCGCGCTTGCGTCGATCGCCTCTGTATCGCCCTTCGTCGGCTTGTTCGGAACCGTCTACGGCATCATGGATGCGTTCGTTCGTATTGGCGCCGCGAAGAGCGCATCGCTGCCGGTCGTAGCGCCAGCAATCGGTGAAGCGCTCATCACGACCGCCATCGGCCTCGCCGCAGCGATTCCGGCACTTGTATTCTACAACTCTGTGGACCGCATGATTGGCGAAGTCACCTCTGAGCTCGAAGCAAGCGCCGCCGAGTGGGTTGCCATTCTCGCCGAACCTCAGTCGCATCGCCGCGGGTAATACCGATGGGTCTATCCACGGGAAAGCGGGAGGGAGAAGGCGGAGCAATCCGTGAGATCAACGTCACGCCAATGGTCGACGTGATGCTCGTGCTTCTTATCGTCTTCATGGTTGCGGCGCCGCTCTTGGCAACCGGCTTGAACGTCAAGCTGCCCGAGGTTCAGGCGACCAACATGCCCATCAAAGATGCAAAGTTGGTGCTCACGGTTACAAAGGACGAGAAATTCATGCTTGGCGAAACCGACGTCACGCACAACCTCGAAGAGGCGCTGCAAACCAACCCGAAGTTGCAGCAAGAGCGTGAACTCTACATTCACGGAGATCGCGACGTACGGTACGGAGCCGTCGCCAGAGCGGTCGCTGCTGCGCGAGTAGCGGGCGTATCGTCATTGAACTTGATGGTCGATCCACAAGCGGAGAAGCCGAGGTGACCCCACGCGCGAACTTTCGTCCCGACGAGTTCGCGATCGCCGTCGCCGCTTCCTTGCTCGCGCAGTTTCTCTTTGCGTTAGCGCTTGCAAGCCCGACCCCTCCGGCAGAGCGGGCGCAAATTTCCGACGAAGCGACAAGACCCATCGCCGTCCCAATCGTTCCCGTTCTTCCCGACGGACGCGTACTCAAGCTCGGCTCGCCACGGCCTGCAACCGATACGAGCGGACCCGCCGGCCCCAAATCAGTCAAGCCCATTGACAATCAAGTCCTTCCCTCAACGAAAGGACCGAGCGATGCGATTGTCGACGCCGCCGTTACAATGGACGCCGAAGGACCGACCGTGGTCATGGATGCCGGCTCCGGAAACGCAACGACTTCCGACGCGGGAGCGACGTCAACTGGACCTGAAGGCGATCCAAACGGCGGCACTGATCCGTGCCCGGCGTTGTGTAAACGCGCCGCCGACACCTATCGCGGGCAACTCGCCGCGTTTTTTCTCAGTCGATTCGATATCAGAGGGAAACTACCCTTTGACCAAATGAAGAAACTTCATGCGAGTGCAACGGTCACCGTTTCTAACGATCGGCACGTCACCGGTTTCTCGTTCAGCCCGAGCGGCGATTCAATCTTTGACGCAGAAGCGAAACGCGTTCTCCAGAGTATTCAATCGAACGGAACGCTCGTTCCCGCGCCGCCTCCGGCCTACCCAGAGTTGATCGCAAAGCCCTTTCCAGTGTTATTCCAGTGCACGGTGCAATCCGCATGCGAATGAAACGCGCCATCGTTACGTCCATCGCAGCATTGATCGCTTGGTCGACCCCCAACGCGCGCGCAAGTGAAGGCGACGAGAGCATTCTTGGCACGGTCGTCGTTGATGGTTCTGCAGGCGGCGCGGTGTTGCCGCCACTTCCGAAGCTCGCCGTCGTTCCACTCATCACCATGTCGCCCGCCGACACGACGTTGCAGCTCGTCGTAAAGCGAGACCTCGAGTTGTCGGGACAATTCGACGTCATCGATCAAGCCAAGAGCCCAAATGGGCCTTTCATGCGCGACACGCCGATCGATTGGAGCTCATGGGATCAAACAAAAGTTGAAACGATTGTTCGCGTCTACGCGGAACGAAAAGGTAAAGATACTGTACTCACTGCCGAAGCGTTTCTCGCGCCGCCGAAGCCGAAGAAGAAGCCCACCAGCGACGCCCCGGAAGAGCCACCGAAGCCAACCCCGAAGCCCGACTACACGAACAAAATCACCACGAACGAAAAGGAACTTCGTTCGAACATTCACCGCCTGGTCGACGCGTTGCTCGGAGGTCTCACGGGAAGAGCTGGCGGCTTCGCGAGTCGGCTGATCTTCACATCTCGCGTGGGTCGTTGGACGCAGGTCAGCATCGTCGACTCAGACGGCTCTAACCTGCATCCGTTCGGGCCAAACGGTCATACCGTCGCAAGCCCGGCGTTTGGGCCCGACAACGAAATTTATTTTACGATCAGCGAGAATTTTCACCGCAACCGTCTGGCGCAAGGTGAGACGGCCACACTTATTCCGATGCGTGTGCCGAACTTCGGCGCGCTCACTGGCATCGCGTTTTCCTCCGATCGAAAAAAGTTCGCAGTGTCGGTGGTCAACGACGGCGATAGCGCCATCTACGTGAGCGATCCGAACCTCAAGACCCTCGAGCGCATCTCCAAGGAACCACTCGCCAACTATCCATCTGTCGGACCCAACGGCCAAGTCGCGTACGCGGCAGGCAACAACTCGCAGCGCATCTACATCAACGGCAAGGCCGTTTCGCCTCCGGGATTTTTGGCGTCGAGCCCTTCATTCTGCGACACGCCAGAGGGATTGTACGTTCTCTTGACGGTCGGCATCGGCATGGGCTCGGACGTAGTTGCCGTCGAATCAGGCGGCGGTCGCATCAAACGTCTTACGCAGCGTACGGGCGCAAACATGTACCCTGCATGCAGTCCCGACGGACGCCTCGTGGCTTTCTTTTCGCGTACCAAAATCGGAAAAGGTCCCGGGCTCTACATCGCGCCCATCTTGCGGCCCGCGCTCGCCAAGAAGGTCTCCGACGAAGTTGGCGACAGCCTCCGTTGGGAACCCATCGATCCCCCCAAGTGACGGCTACGGCTGTGCGGCCGCGGGAGGCGGCGACTCTTCCGTTAGCGGGAGAACCTCGTCAGCATTGAGATCGAAGCTAAGCTCAACGCGACGATTCTCGACCGCCGTGGCAGTGGGACTCCACGAAACGCTATCGCCCACCCCAACCGAAATGAGACGCGCGAGCGGAAGGTCGTTCTTCGAAAAGAGCGCGACGATCGCTGAAGCGCGGGCGGCGGTGAACTCGGAATTGGTGGGGTAGCGCAGTGACTTCGTCGGCGACCCATCGGAATGAACCGCAACAATGATCCGACGACCCTCGAACGCAGAGAGCGTATGTGCGAGTTCCAGCAGGAGGAACTTGCCGTTGTTCTTTACCTCAACTTTTCCTGCATCGAAGAGCGAGTCCGCGCGCACAATGACCGCAAATTGGTTGTCCTTCGTGACGACTTGGAGCTGACCACCCTCGATCATGCGCGACAGCTTGCGGCGCAGCTCGTCACGAAGAGCCGAGCGCCTCTTGGCTTTGTCTTCGAGCCTTCGCAACTCTGCGAGATGCGCGCGGGCTTCGGCGTAACTGCGACGCTCTTTCACGAAATCTTTGCCGAGGCGCGACAGTTCGCCGCGCATCTCTTCTTGCGTTTCAGTCAACTCGTCGACCTTCGACTGGAGATTGCGCTTCTCAACCTCCGCCTCTCTCAACTTCGTGTCGGTGATCGCCGCCGCTTTCTCTTGCTCCTTGTCATCCTTCTCGAGCTTGAAGCGCTGGACGTCGCATTTTCGTAACTTACCTTGATACGAATTACTCTCCGCAACCGCGAGGTCATACGTACCGCTGCTTACGCAGCCACTGAGGAATGCGAGAGCAATCACGGCTCCGCACCGCACCGACAGTTTCGTTCTCATGGCCATGTTCGCTCCACAACTCGCGCTACCCGACTCGAACCGTCCCCGCTTGCGATAACGAGCTCACTTCCTACATCAGCTAGCGTGCGCTTCACCATCGCAAATCCGAGGCTGCGACCGTTCTCAAGCAAGCTCACGGCTGCACTCTTGGTCTCGCCTGCAGAATCGCCGCTCTTGGCGACCACGGCTGTCTTCGCGGGCAGCGGCTCGCCTTCGTAACTTAACATGACCAATTTGCGCCGCACTTGCCCTCGCATTTCGAGCATGCACACGACCTCCTGTCCGAGGTAGCAACCCTTCGTGAACGACACGGCACGCGTTTCGAGGCCGGCTTCTTGCGGGTACATCGAAGCGTCGAAATCAAGGCTGAACTCGGGGATGAACCCATGCGCGCGCAGCTGCGCCCACTCTTCCACCGTGCCAGTGGCCCCACCTTCACCCAAGACGGCATCCCGCAGATAGGCTTTGGCCTCGTTCGCGACCGCCTTCGGTGCGGCGACGAGCAACGCTGGCACGCCAAACCCATCGTAACCGCGCGAGTGCCATTTCATGTCATCGCCGACCGAAGGTAGCGACGCCGTTCGCGGCCCGAGAGCGCCAAATAGAGCGTAGTCTCCCACCCGAATCGTCGCATCTTCCATAATCAGATACGCGTCGAGTGAGGCGCAAAGGCTGTCGGCGACCGACGACGGGACGAACACGAGCAACTTGTCGTCAGTGGCAATGACGAACATGTCGCTCACGATCCGGCCGTTTTTCTGAACCGCGAGACCATATGTCACGCGCTCCCGTGCCATCGTCACCACATCACAGGTCACAAGGCCATTGAGCCATGTCATGCGATCAGGTCCCTCGATTACCAATGCACGCCGATCGATGGGCGGCATAACCCACGCTGACTTAATTGTGGCATCAATGGCACTCATCAAGCGCGACCGTAGCCGTTTTTGTCGAAAACTCCGAGTTGACGGAGCACCTGCCGTATGAAAGAGCAAGGGCAAGCATGCAAGGTATCGGAATCGTACTCAATCCCAAGAGCCGCCGTAACCTTCGCAATCCCAAGGCCGCAACTCGACTCGCCCACAGACTGGGCGATCACGGCGTGGTCCGCGAAGCCCACTCGATTGATGAGCTGCATCGCATCGCAGAAGACTTCAAGCGTCTGAACATTCAGGTGCTCGGCATCAGCGGTGGCGACGGAACGAATCACGTCACCCTCACCGGATTTATCAATGTTTACCAGGGCATGGCCCTGCCCCAGATCGCGCTCCTTCGTGGCGGCACGATGAACACAATCGCCAACAGCATCGGGACGGGCGTCGGGCGGCCGGAGGGTCTGCTCGCGCGGCTCGTTCGGGCTTACAACGAGCGCGCGGCCCGTCCGCTCGAAGACGTTGAGCGCCACGTGATGAAAATCGGCGATCAGTACGGCTTCCTCTTCGGCACAGGCGTCATGTGCGGTTTCCTCCGCGAGTACTACCGTTCGCCGGAACCATCCCCTGCGGTCGCCGCTCAAACGCTTCTTCGAGGCATCGGAAGCGCGCTGGTCGGTGGCGAGACGATTCGCCGCATGTCGGCCCGGTGGCGTGGCAGCGTTTCGTTCAACGACGGTGACGAATGGGGCGTGCGCGACTACTTCGCGATCACGGCCGGCACGATTGATCAGATGGGCCTCAACTTCCGTCCATTCACGCGCTTCAAGGACGAGCCCGGAAAGTTCCAGATGCTTGGGGTTCATGGCACGACCATGCAGGTCGTTCGCAACCTCAGCCGCGTGTGGGCCGCGAAGCCGTTTCAGAGTCACGTCGCCTACGACGTCCTCGCGAGCAGAGCGGTACTGCGATCGACGGAGCCGACGCAGCAATTTTTTATCGATGGCGACATCGTCGAAGCCCCGCGTGAGCTCGAAGTCACATTGGGCCCCAAAGTCCATATCGTCGTCATTCCTTAGGCCCCTTCCGGAAAGCCTTGCGATAGGCTCGAGCGCACGATGTTCAGGCGCGTTCTCACGATCAGCACGAACGCCTATCGTGAAGCCGTTCGAGCACGCGTCCTACACGGCATCGTCGCGCTCGCACTGGCGACATGCGCATACGCCATGATTGTCGCCTCGCTCACGCTGGAACAACCACGCGTGCTCGCCAACGTAGGGTCGGCATCGTTATCGCTTTATGCGGTGCTCACCGCGGTTGTTCTTGGCGCAACGTCGCTCCATCGTGAGCTCGAGTTGAAGACCATTTTCCCGATCCTGAGCCGGCCTCTGCACAGACACGAATATGTCCTCGGCAAGTACTTTGGTACCCTGCTCACGCTTTCCGTGTTCATTGCCATCGATGCTTCGGCTCTATTTCTGATCTTGGTTGGCTACGAAAAGAGCGTCGTACTTGCGCTTGGCACGCTAGGAGGATCACTTGCGGTACTGGGCGCGCTCCTTGTCGCCATGAAGCGTCGCCGCGTCTACGCGCTCGTTCCTTGGTCATTCGCGCTTGTTCTCGTTTCGTATTGGCTGGCTGCGCCCGCAGGCGAGAACCGCCAACTTGTCGCCGCTCTCTCACTCTTGGCGATCGCGGAAGTGAGCATTGTGACAGCGGTTGCGGTGTTCTTCTCATCATTCTCTTCACCGTTTTTGACGTCGATCTTTACGCTGAGCGTTTTCGCGATCGGTCGAACGGCCGACACGCTTGGAAACCTTCCAGCGAAGGTATTTGGCTCGGCGGTGCACATGTTCGGCGTCGTACTCGCGAAGATAGTCCCCAACCTCCATCTTTACGTTCCCGCGAGGCCCCTGCTGCTTGGGCAGGTGAGCGGAACGCCCGTGGCGACCTACGTTGCCACTGCCACGCTTCACTCCTTTTGTTACACGCTCATTTTGCTCATCCTAAGCGCTGCGCTCTTTGCGCGCCGAGACTTTCAGTGAGCAATATTGATCGTGCGATGATCGTTTTTGGTGTCGTCGTGGTCTTGGGTGTCAGCTACGCGCGGGTGTACACGCGGGCCGAGCGTGCGACGCAGCGCGCGGAGCTTGCTCTCTCGCAGAGTCGCTATCTTGACGCCGCAGCATTTGCTCAAGAAGGATCGCGCTCGTGGTTCCCGTTCGCCTCGCATCGAGGTCGCGCCGAGGCCGTCCTTGTGCAAGTTGGCCAGCACGCAGACGAGGCCCACGACGCTTCGCTGAAGACAATTGCTGAGCGTGCGATTCAATCCGCCCGCATCGAAACCGAGTGGCTTCGCACGGCTGGGCCTCGCGATCGCGTGCACGGCCGTCCATCTTGGCTCAACGTGCTCGTCGTCGCGTTCGCATCGGTCGCCATGTTCGCATCCCTACGCGTGGGGAAACGTTGGCCGATCGCGATCGTCGTAGGCCTTTCCTGTTGCGCACTCGGCTACCTATTGCCGCTCTGATCTGCGAAGTTGGAGAACATTCCTCTCTGGCCCACAATAGGGACATGGCAACAGTGCCCGTCGATGTTCAGAAGGTCGCTCGCTGTCGTGAACTCGCGAACGCGATCGCCGCGGACGTTCAACAGTTTATCGACGCGCACACAACCGTCGGGGTCGAACGCACGATCCTACGAGCGTACGGCGCCGAGGGCGTCAGCGACGAAGGCGTGCCGATAGTCAACTTGGTTGTCGATCGCTACAAAGAAGCGGGCTTGCTCGATCGCGGCATCGCTTACTTCCTCGCGCGAGCGCTCGTGCGCGGAGCAAGGAGTGTCAAAGAAGCGGCGGAAGAACTTGCATACGGTGCGGTCATGGATGACGGGACTGGCGGTCCAACCGAGTTGGAAGCAAACGCCGCCATCGCTCCCGCAACCGCCGTCGCACTTGCGCGAATCGATCACGCGAGAGACCGTCGACGAGCTCTCAAGCTTGCGCACGCTCCTGGTGACGCGCCACTGAAGTACGTCATAGTCGCGACCGGCAACATCCACGACGATGCGCTGCAATCCAAAGCCGCCGCGTTCGCTGGCGCGGACATCGTTGCGGTCATTCGCGCGACCGCGCAATCGCTCCTCGACTATGTGCCGGAAGGAGCGACCACGGAAGGCTTCGGCGGTACATTCGCGACCCAGGAGAACTTTCGAATCATCCGTGCGGCGACGAACGAGGCCACTCGCAGCGGTGGTCGTTACATTCATCAGACGAACTATTCTTCGGGTCTCTGTATGGCCGAGATCGCTTGGATGGCCGCCGTCGAAGGCCTCGACATGCTGCTCAACGACGCGATGTACGGCATCTTGTTTCGTGACATCAACATGTGTCGCACGTTCGTGGACCAGTACGTTTCGCGCCGCCTCATCGCGCGCGCAGGAATCGTCATCAACACCGGAGAGGACAACTACCTCACGACTGCCGATGCAGTCGACAAGGCTCATACGGTATTGTCAAGCCAGTTTATCAATGAAGCGTTCGCCTTTCGCGCAGGCCTTCGCGAAGAGCAGCTTGGGCTTGGTCACGCTTACGAAATCGATCCATGGATCGAAGACAGCTTCTTGCTTGAGCTCTCCCAAGCTCAACTCGTAAGGCAAATTTTTCCCAACCATCCGATCAAGTGGATGCCACCGACCAAGCACAAAACCGGTGACATCTTCTTCGCGCATGTCCACGACGCGATGTTCAACCTCGTCGGCGTCGCGACCAATCAGTCGATCGAGCTTCTGGGCATGTTCAGCGAAGCCGTGCACAACCCGATGTTGATGGACCGCTACCTCTCGCTCAAAGCGGCGAGGTACGTGCACTCAGCATGCAAAAATCTTGGCGACGAGATCACCTTTAGGTCCGATGGCCGCATCGCGCGACGAGCCGTTCAGGTTCTTGACGAAGCTCTCGAACAGCTCGAAGAGGTCGCGCGCGATGGCATTTGGGACGCGATCAGCCGCGGTGCATTTGCGGACGTGAAGCGCACAAGGAACGGCGGCAAGGGATACAACGGTGTGGTCAAGAAGCACGCGCAGTACGTGAATCCACTTCTCGATGCGCTTGAGGCTCAATCGTGATCCCCAAGGAACTGATCCGGGCTTACGGCGATCGCCATAACGACGGCATGGTGCAAATGTCGTTCGTGCTCCCGATTGTGCCGTCAGCGCGTGCGCGCGAAGCAGCAAAGATCTTCGCCATGGAGCACGGGCTCGCCGATCCGCTCGTTGCGACCATGGAAGCGTGCGCCGAGGGATATACGTTCTTCGTCGTTTATGGCCGGTCGAAGCACGCAGTTGACCTCGCGGCCATCGAGGTTCCTGAAGTATCCACACGCGCGCTTTCACGCGACGAGATTGAAGCGATCATCAAGAGTGACATTGGGCGCAAGGTAGTCGTGGTCGGCGCATGCACAGGCGCGGACGCACATACGGTCGGCATCGACGCGATCCTCAACTACAAAGGCTACGGTGGCGACAAGGGTCTTGAGAGCTACAAGGGTTTCGAAGCGTTCAACATGGGCGCGCAGGTCGAAAACGATCAGCTCGCCGCAAGAGCGCGCGCCGTCGGGGCCGACGCCATCTTGGTGAGCCAAGTCATCACCCAACGCGACTGCCACAAAGAGAATGGCAAGGCGCTTGTCGAACTCATCAAGAGCCAAGGCTGGCGCGACGAAGTGCTACTTCTCTTCGGAGGGCCACGTATTGATCACAAGCTCGCGCTGGATCTCGGCTTTGACGCCGGGTTTGGACCTGGGACGAAGCCAAGTGAAGTTGCGGCGTTCGTCGTCGAGCGTCTCAGGGAGAAGAGTCTGGTCCGTGGCGGACTCCGATCAGAGTGATCGGCCTCCCTCTTCCCAAGAATGAGCGCCGACCCAACGAACTCCGGCACGACCGCTTGCGACGAGCGCCGTGCTTACTCGGGATCCGCAAGAACGCACCGTGGCTGGGGAGCCACACGCGGCACAGCACGATTGTATGTCGCGAGCCATATGCGACGAGTCGCGTCCGCGAGTCGTAGAAGGCCGCGTCGCCTCATCGCCGCCGACACCGCTGTAAGCGATCGATGGATGAGCGGCGCGCCCGAAAGCACTCGCCAAGGTGACACCTCGCCTTCCCATCCGAAGCAGCAGGCCAGGTTCACCGATGGCTCCACCGCATAAACGCAATGCCACCAATATTTCGGCACGAGCAACACATCGCCTGGGCCCAGCATGGCCTCCTTCGGGGACGCACCACTGAAACGAGGGAACCGGCTGAGATCAGGTGCGAACGGGTTGACGGGCGACTCTGCACTCCCATGAAAATGAAGCAGCTCGTGCTGCGCTGGCGGCACCAACAAGAAGAGTTTCTTCCCGCTCACCTGCATGTTGAGGTTGTCATAGTTTCCGTCGTGGTGAAGCGACGACATCGTACCCTTTGGCGCGATCCAGAGCGTGCTCCGTTGGCCATGTGCACTCTCGGGCATGAGCGCCTCATATGGCGGCGGATTCGCGGTCAAGTCACTGCGCATCCCGGGCACCTTGGAAAGAAACTCAAGACCTTTCCAACGCAGGTTCTTGTGACCCATCAGCATCGCGTCAACGGTCGGGCCGAACGGTCGCCTCGTGAGCGAGCGCTCACCGACGTAGACCTCCCGTGTCTCTTCCGCCTCAATCTCACAACTCGCATACCTCGCCACAAGCGCCGAGGGCGACCATCGCGCGCACCACGTCGCGCTGACGGTAGGGACGACCACCGGCCGGTTCTGGGCCATGTACTCGTGGATCAACGCCTCGCGGGTAAGCCCGGGGCGGCGCTCGATTGTCGGGTACCTCCGACGTATGACTGGCTTCACGTTCGGATGAATTGACATCGTGCTTGTCAGCGATCGCCCCGCCCGTACTCCCTATGCGGCAATGACCCGCAGCCGCTTTTTCTGCGCACGCTCATGCGACGCGATCATGCTCTGGATCATCTCGTGGCACGCTCCGCAGTCGCCGCCAGCACGACATGCCGCGGTGACCTCGGCCGAAGTCCTGGCGCCGTCAGCGATCGCAGCGTTGACAGTTTCCTCGGTCACGGCAAGGCAAACACAGACGTACATGCTCTAGTAAGGATATTGAAAACCGTTATCAACACAAGCTCCGATGACGCTTTTTCGAAAAATATCCAATAATTCTAACAATTTTGACCACATTTGCAGCGTGGCGATACGTTTTTCGAAAGTTCTTGGTCCCTCGATCGACCAACCAGCGTCGTGCTCGTGCAACAGACCCACCCCGCAGCCTCACCGCCGCCTGCGCTTCATGCGCACGCTTCGCGCGTCGTGGCCGCGATTGTGCGGCTCCCGGCGAGCCACGCAGACGTCGAGGACTGCGCTTCTGAGGCCGTACGGCGGGCCTTCGAAGCGACAGACCGGCCGACCGTTGATGGCCGTTTATCGGCCTATGTTGCGGGTATCGCAAGGCACGTCGCGCTCGATTGGATTCGGAGCAAGAAACGCGAGCGCGCTCGCTTTGCCGACGATGCGGAGGCTGCGAGCCGTGTTGCCGATCGCGGCACGTCGCCTTCGGAACGCATGTCCCTGAATCAGCGCTACGAATCGCTCACACGTGCGCTCGAGCGATTGCCACAGAGCCAGCGGCAGGCCGTTTTGCTCTTTCACCAAGAGAGCCTCGACTATCGGGCCATCGGCGAGCGCCTCGGCGTGCCGGTCGGCACCGTCGCAACGTGGATAGCGCGCGGACGCGCAGAACTCGTCTCGCAAATCGAAAGGGAGGAACGCTATGGCCAGTGAGAACACGTTCTTCACGCACGAAGGGCATCTCAGCGAGGCAGCTCTGACGGCCGTCGCAGACCGTCAAGAACATTTACTTCCAATTGACATCGTCACCCATCTTGACGGTTGCGAACACTGCGCGGTTCGCCTCGGTGACGCTGCGCTTCTGAGCGCGCAAGTCGCGGCAGCAATCGAAGGGTTACCGCAAGCGGCAGCGGAAACGGTGCCGCGCTACGCCCTTCCTCCGCGATGGGCGATGGCGATTGTCGCACTCTGCGCCGCCTCCACACTGGCCATTCGCAGCGTGTCACTCCTGCGGGGTGATCCGCTCGAATCGGCCTCGATGCTCTTCGACGCGGCAAATGACTACGCATCGCTCCCCGCTGCCTCCACCGTCATCACTGCGCTGCAATACGCGGCGCCCCTTGCCTTCTTGTGCGCGGCAATCGCCGCGGGAATGTTCGCGAGCCGTTCGCTCGTCAGGAGTGCGTCATGAAGTCGTTAGTGTCCGCCGTTGCGTTATTTGCTCTCACAACAACAACGGCTACCGCGGCGGTTCGCCGGGAAGGCACGTGGCCCGAGCATGAACCAAAAGTTACCATCGAACTGCGCGAGGCCTCTCGTCATGAAGCGATTCGCAAGCTCGCCGACGCGGCTGGCTGGAGCCTCGTCATCGACCTGCCGATCGCAGGCACGACACCGATCGATGTCAAGCTTAGCGACGAAGAGGCGGGTAAGGCCCTTGACGTTCTGTTACGCGATGGGAACTACGTCGCAGAGCGAGACGGCAAGATCGTTACCATTCGTCTCGACGCCAGTCCGCCTCCCGCGCCAGGAGCGCCCGCGGCGCCCACATCATCTGTTGGAGCCAGTGCCATCGATGATTACAAAATCACAGGCGGCACCGGCCTCATCGAAGCGGGTAAGGTCGTCAAAGACGCGAAGGTCGTCGGCGGCGCACTCGACGTCTACGGAACAATCAACGGCGATCTCAAGGTTGTCGGTGGCGCCGTTAGACTGAAGGCCGGGTCGCACGTCAAAGGGAGAATCAAGATCGTTGGCGGAGCCGTGACAGCTGAAGACGGCGCGGTCATTGACGGCGAAGTGAAAACGATCGGCGGAGCGTTTAAGAAGGGCAACAACGTTCGTGTAACTGGTCCATCGGGCGGAAGGCATGATGACGACGATATTTTCATCGAAGAGAAAGTTGGCGGCGGAACGTTAAGGGCCCGGGTTGGGCGATTCGGAAATAGCGTTATGCAGACCGTTTCGAACGCGTCGCTTCTGTTCCTCTTCGGCGTGGTCATCCTTGCGCTCGGGAAAAGCCGCGCAGAGATAATGCGCCTTGAACTTGCGAGCCGCCCGATGCGCGCCCTTGCTCTCGGCGTTGTCGGTCTTCCCACAGCCATCCTCGTCGTGGTGATGCTCTGCATCACCGTGATCGGCATCCCCTTCGCGATTGTTGCCGTTT
>JAHFDY010000241.1 GCA_023248735.1 Myxococcales bacterium | reverse complement strand
TCGGTACTGCTTGCGACGAAGGCACAGTTGTGACGGCCGCCAGACGTGAACGTGGTCACGTCTTTCAAGTCGACCGGTAAGGTAGGCGTCACGCTAAGGTGGGTCGGTGATTGGCCTTTGTTTCCGGGATCGCCGTTGCCCAGCTGACCGAAACTGTTCCAACCCCAGCAGTAGAGTAGGGACTGCTTCTGCGCGCAGAAGTGCCCGAGTCCTGCCGAAAGGGCCGTCGCATCAAAGAGCTGGTTCACCTCCGTGGGCGATACGACCGGATCCACCGGGTCGAGGTGCCCATTTCCCAATTCAGCCATTGAGTTCGATCCCCAGCACTCGACCTTCCCAGAGACAAGCCTCGCACACGTGGCTTGCCAAGCGGCGGCGAGCTCATTGGCCGTAGTGCTGAGGCCTATCGCAATGGCCTTGGTTGCGGGCATCGTCCTTCCGACTTGGCCATGCTTGCCATCTCCGACGCATCGAACTTCACCGTTCTCCTGCAAGACACAGGTGTGATCGATTCCCGCGACGACTGAAACGGCGCGCCCGGTGAGGCCGTCGAGTGGCCAAGGCCTGCCGCGCCAGTTGTTCGCGGTGCCGTCACCAAGTTGACCGGAGGAATTCGAGCCCCAGCACCAAACGGATCCGTCGGCGACGATCGCACACGTATGCATGACGCCTCCGCCAATTCTCACCACTTTTTTGAGATCGACCGGCGTTGCGAAGAACCTGTTCTCCTGCGTGCCATCGCCGACTTGTCCCCAGCTATTGTCTCCCCAACAGCTGACAGTTCCAAGCGTCGAGAGCGCGCAAAAATGATTGGCTCCGGCGGCAAGACCCACGATGTTTGTGAGCGCTCTTACGTCGACCGGCTTTGAGCTCTGCGTCTTCGTTCCGTTGCCGAGTTGGCCCGCGCTGTTTGATCCCCAACAGCGCACGCCATCGCCAAGTGCGATCGCACACGTGGAAAAGTCTCCGGCTGCAATCGGGCTCCCGCCCGGAGCTGATGCGACGGCCAAGGGGGCACTTCCACCATCGGCGGTTTGGTTGCCTGCATCCGATTCGCTATTGTCCACACCGAGGTACTGCCTCGCGGAACATGCGGTCATGCAAACCGCAGCGACAGTCATTATGGAAAGAGAAAAACATTTCATGGCTCAAGCTCCTTCGCGCACAGCGAGTCTGTCTTAGGGATGGACGCATAGCGGCGAAACCGTCACGGAATCGTCTGCAGCGCCGCCTCAATCGCTTTGCCGAAGAAACTCTGCGGATACGCCCGCTGAAACTGCGCGCCCTGCTGTCGCGCCTCGGCACCCTTGCCCGATCGAACAAGCGCAAGTACGCGGAGTGCTTCGCGCTCTTCGACTAACTTTCCCTTCGAAAATTCGCGCTGATGTCGACCCAAAACGGCGAGCGTTCCAGCGCTGTCACCGCGCGCGAGGGCCGCACGGGCTGTGTCGATCAGGTTTCGCTCTGCCGCTAGGTCAGTGTCACGTCCGACGACGCTACCATCGACCTCGGCGGACCGGCTTGTCGCGCCGTCGCCACCTTTCCGAAGCGGTGTTTCAGCGGAACGAACCGGTTCGACAGGTACCTCTTGTGGAGGAGGAGGAACCGAAACGATGGCATTCGAGGATGCAAGCGTCGCCGATGCGCCACTGTATATTGTAACTATAGTTGAACTATTTTCTACGAGCAGTGCGTGACTCGTTGCACCAACCCCGATGCCGGCACCGAACACTGCGAGAAGTCCGAGTTTTGCGGCGAGACTCGACCCCGCCGATGCAGCGGCCGAAGCCACTTCTCCATTGGCTCCTAAGTGCTGTGTCCCATGGTCTTGCGCAAAGCCCGGTCCTGCGTCGATGGCGTGTGTGATCTTGGCCTGCACGCGCAGAAGCAAGTCGGCAGGCGGCGCTGGGGCTACTCGCTCCGAGCGAAGCAAAGCGACCAGCTCTGCGTCAAGAGGTTCATCGGCGCTCATGCTCGTCCTCGGCTCCTTAGCCTGTGCACCGCGTCGGAAAACTCGGCGCGCGCCAACCGCAGGCGCGAGTAGGCGGTGTTGAGTGGAATCGCGAGTTGTTCAGCGATGATGGGAACAGGTGTCTCGTCGATATCGTGCATGACGAAAACGGCTCGGCGCGAGAGCTCTATTTTCTCTAGCGCAGCGAGCACAAGCTGACGCTGTTGTTGTTGACCAATCTGCTCTTCGGGGCTCGCGCCCAGATCGATGGCCTCTTCGTGTTCTTCACACGTCTCATGACGATGGCGCGCTTGCTTTCGAAAATCGGCGGCCTTCCGGTACGCAATACCAAAAAGCCACGCCCGAACAGGGACCTCCTGATTGTAACTCTCGATCCGACGATGGGCGATCATGAAGACTTCGTGCATGACATCTTCCACTTCGAACGAACGCACGCCTAACCGTCGCAAACTATGGAACACATACGATCCATGCTCTGCGTAGAGCGTGTGAATGCGTGCTCGTTGCGTGACTTCGGGCTCCGGCACGTCAACAGAGAGATGGGGATCCAACGCGAGTTCCGTCACAGAATCCTCGCGACAAATCCGAAACCTAGCGTTCCGCTCAAACTCGGCGTCGACCAAACGGGAACATTGTTGACGTAGAGCGTTGTCGGTGTGACCGTTCCAAGAACGTCAACCCAGGCTCGAAGGATCCAGTCTCGACCAACCGTCCATTCAAATGCTGCACGGCCCCCGACCGCGGCAAATACAGTCGTCGCGCGTTGCGGGGCCGAGATACCCTCGCCGACGCCCGATAGCGCACCGACAAATCCGTGCGCGCATGGCACGAAAAATTTCGTGTGTGCACAAGGCAAGAGCGAGCCACCCAATAGCGAGGCACTCGCATTCCCGGAGCCGCGATCGCCGGTCCCTGCCGGAAGATCGGCGCGTCCCTCAATTCCGATCGACCACGAAGGTAGCCGCAATCGTGTGAGCAACGTCCCGCCGACCGACAGCGACGGCGCGCCACCAGCCGCACCATGAAGGCCTCCTCCAACGTAAAGCTGCGCATGAGAACCGGCCGACGGCATCGGCGATATCACGGTCGCGTTGGGCTCGTGTGTTGGCTTGGGTTCGAGTGCTTGGTGCTCAAGAGGTGCAAGCGGCTTGTGTGTTGCCGTATCTGCGGCGACCACCTCGAGCGCGATACTGATGGCCACGGCAATCGCAACGCCGAGCTCCGCGCAGTCAGCACCGCTCGAGTCGAGCGTTCGCTCACCACTGGGTTCGCGCGCGGCGTTGGTGAGCGCAACGCGCGCGCGAAACTTCGTTTCTCGCCTGAACACGTGAACATTCAAATCTTGCGGCGCCGTGTTGTCGAAGGGGTCACGTCCCAATCGGGAGCTCACCTGCGCGCGAAGCTCTTGCTCGCTCGGGCACTCCGAAACGTCACGCTGATAGACCAGGCGAACCATGGGCCTAAGCGATTCCGCAGCCTCACTACGTCCGGGCGCAAGCCAAAGTGTGGTGCAGGACACAATGATGAATGTCAGCGCGTAGATGGATCGCATGAGCTATCGGCAGGGTCCCCGTTCCCATCCATCCCCGACCCTTATATGTCCGTCGTTGGCGCGCAAGATCGCGACCCAAAAAAATGGCACTTCGAGGGCTGAAGGTGAGGAATCGCTTGCCTCAGAGTCTTGGGTGATCGGGACTATTTTTCAGATCGTGCTTAGGCGAAAACGCTCCCGTTACGTTTCCGTGCGACCTCTTCTGTTTCTGAGGCTCTGCAATACGGTACGGCTTCGGAGATCACGACATGGCAACAGCCCTTGCGTTCCTTTTGCTCGCGCTCGACACGAACGGGGCGGCGTTCTTTGGTCTCCGCTACGCAGCGGCCCGCGTTTCGGGCGTGCGAGG